>CALZKW010000153.1 GCA_945788095.1 uncultured Prevotellaceae bacterium
AGTCATAGTCTATGCTGAAAGCCCCTTGGGTGGGATGCGGGCATGGCACATACATATAAAAAGGCGTAACTGAACGCTTTGATTTTGACGCTGTAAGAATCTCGCAAATTCAAACGGTCTGTCAAAAACAAAGCAACGGGAACGCCCCTTGGGATGTTTATATACCCCCTCACTGGCTATTGGCGTAAGCCACCATGGCCTTGCAGGGTAAAATATATACTCATCGGCGTGGGGCTTTCAGCGTTGCTCGTTTCGACAATCCGGGCAATGCGAAGGCCTTTACAGCGTGGAACGGGCATCAGACTGGCTCCACGTTTTTTGTGTGTATGTACGAGAACTTACTTACGGGGTTTGTCAATCTGGGGCCGATTGATGGGAAGAGTTTTTTTGATTCAATACATATTATGAAAATGCGATTCTTTCTCTTTGTTGCCACCATGTTGGCATCTGCATCGTTGTTTGCCCAGTCTAACAACAATGTTGACGAGGTAGTAAAGATTGACCGTCACGCCGCACTTAACTATCGGGAGGGCGAGATGATCGTCAAGTTCAAGCCCACCAGTGCAGTGAAGGTACGCACACTCAAGCGTGGTGTCACTTCGGGCATGAACACAGTGGACAAAGTGCTTGGTGAACTGGGCATCACAACAGGCGAAGCCTTGATGCCGCTCACAGGTTCTAAGGTGGTGCCTGGTGCACGCGCCTTGCGCTCCGTTTCAGGTAAAACTATCTATGATAGCGACATGAGCTATCTCTATCGCCTCACTTTTGATAAAAACAAGGTAAATGTCCATGAGGCAATAGAGAAGATTTCTGCTCTTGACGAGGTGGAGTTTGCAGAACCCAACTATGTTGTGTACTCACTCTCAAGTGGAGAGGTAGCTGCAGGCGACGACCCCTTGAAGGGGCAACAGTGGGGACACGGCCAATTGAAACTTGATTTCCTTCAGAAGCAGAAAACCATTACTGACAAACGACCCGTAATAGCCATCCTTGATACGGGTATTGACATCGACCACCCCGACCTGAAGGACAATATCTGGACCAACGCAGCTGAGGCAAATGGTGCCGAGGAGGAGGATGACGACGCCAACGGTTTTGCCGATGACCTACACGGTTGGGACTTCGTGAACCAGACTGGTCGTATAGGTGACTGGAACGGTCATGGTACCCACTGTGCTGGTATCGCTGCTGCAGTAGGCGGTAACAAGATTGGTATCACCGGTGCCAACCCCGATGCACTCATCATGCCTGTTACCGTAATGCAGAGCGACGGTACGGGCGATGTAGCCACCATCATCAAGGGTATCGACTATGCGGCCGCCAATGGAGCCGACGTCATCAGCATGAGTATCGGTGGCTATGGCTACTCACTCGCCGAAGAGCAGGCGCTGGCCAAAGCATACAGCACGGCCGTGCTCGTAGCTGCTGCGGGTAATGATGGCAAGTGTATCTATGCACACATTTGCCCTGTGAATGGAAGGATGGACAATGGTCCGATGTTCCCCGCTGCCTTCACCTTTGTGTTAGGTGTAGAGGCCAGCACCAAGGATGGTGGTTTGGCATCGTTCAGTAACTTTGATGAGGATGGTCCTGTGTTCTCAGCCTATAACGAGAATCAACTCTACAACTATGAGCTCCGTGCTCCTGGTGCACAGATAACAAGTACCTTCCCTGG
This sequence comes from uncultured Prevotellaceae bacterium, assembly GCA_945788095.1. Classification (GTDB taxonomy): domain Bacteria; phylum Bacteroidota; class Bacteroidia; order Bacteroidales; family Bacteroidaceae; genus Physcousia. The sequence goes on from CALZKW010000153.1 coordinate 1,679, forward strand.
TGGTAAGTACAAGGCACTTAGTGGTACCTCTATGGCTTGCCCCTATGTGGCAGGTGGTATCTCTCGCTTGCTTCAGGTGAAGGAGTATGGCAATTGGGAAATCCTCTTCGGTGACCTCATCCATGCTCGTAAGAAGAATGCCAATCAGTTGGTGGACTTCGAAGCAGTCTATAAGATTACCGATGCCGACCGCAAACCTTCACTTGGTTTGGTGACATATATATTGGATGATGCAGAAGGTGGAGATGGCGACGGTCGTCCCGATGCTGGCGAGACCATCGCTTTCTATCCCACACTGCGCAACGAGTGGGGACAAGCAAAGAACATCCGTTTCTCTTTGGAGTTGGCAGAGACAGAAGATCCAACGGTAGTGGAGATATTAGACAGTGATGTGGACTTTGGCAAGGAATTGAGTAGTTACGGCAAGAATAAGAGCGCCAATCCTGTACGCTTCAAGGTAAATACCAATTGTGTGGATGGCCGTCGTATCTGTATGGTATTGCGTGCTACTTGTGATAATATCGCTGAAGATTTCGAACAGGAACTTATTCTGACAGCCGAGAATGGCGTGGAAATAGGTGGTATAATTACGGAGGATATGACCCTTTATCCAAATGTTCATTATATTGTAACAAAAAAGTTAGCAATTCCAAAAGGTGTCACCTTGACAATAAAGCCAGGGACGGTTTTAAGGTTCAAAGGGAACACAGGATTTGTCAATGAAGGGAACCTTATTTGCGAAGGAACTCCTGGTAAGTTAATCGTATTTACAAATGCAGAACACAATATAGAACCACATGGAACTTTCCATTTTTCATATACAACAATAAAATATGTGAGATTTGAACACTTAACGGGCTCCATAAAGAATGACTATGCAACATTTGAAAATTGCATATTCGCATACAACAGAGGTAATAGATTAATATCCGGATTTTCTAAATTCCTAAATTCAAACTTCTTTTATAATCATGTAGGTGTTTTATGGTATGATTATTCTAATGGTCTTCTTCAGAACTTTTATTCAAATATTGTGGGTAATTTTTCTGGCAATAGATTGGGAAGCAGTACCTCTTCTAATGGAATAATATGGACAGACGCTACACAAGAGGCCGGCATCCTTAACAGCAAAGTAAATATACACAGTAATTTTGATAGTGAAAAGAATTTAAATAATATTGGTATAGACCACGACGAAATCTTTGTTTACAATCCCGTCGCATATTTGGGCTCCACTAATCCAGAAATAGTTCAATGGGGTATTTTTGATATGAATCATCCGTTACACCCACAGAGTAATTCTGTTGTTCTATTAGACAATCTAAAATCTTCTCCATATGAAGAGGCCCACGGTATCGTCTGGAAGGTGGTCGTTAACGGCTACGACGCTCAAGACGAGTTTGAGCAGATGCCTCCTCTTGGTGTAGGCAAACACAAGTTTGAAGTCTACTTCAATAGACCCATGAACAAGGATGTTGCACCTATGATTGCTATGGGTGTGCGCCCGCCCTATACCTCACACACTATTGCAGAGGATGGCAGTTGGAATGAGGAAGGCACTATCTATACAGCTTACCTCACTATTACAGGAAAGACTGATGCAGATGGACTCAACCGCATTTATGTATCGGGTGCCGAGGATAACGAGTATTTTGAAATTCCCATCGAGGACACCCGCTTCAATGTAGAGGTAGCTGCCGCCGGTTCTATGGCTACGGGCTTAATGGCCGAGGCAGGACTGGGCAAGGTATCGCTCACTTGGGAGACAGACGAGGAGGACTTTGCAGACTTGCTTGGATACAACATTTATCGCTATACGATGAATGATGCCGGAGTAAGCAGTGATAGCATAATTATTAACCCCACTGTGATAGAAAGTGCAGAAACCTCATTTGTAGACTACGATGTAGTGCCCGGCACTACCTACTACTACGTGATCAAGCAACTCACCACCTCGCTGACCTCGCACGCCCTGAGCAATGCTGTAGCCGCTACACCGCTCACCGCACAGAAGGGTGATGCCAACGGTAGCATGGGTGTGGACATTGCCGACGTGGTGACAGAGGTTGCATATATCACCTATCAAGACCCACAACCATTTATCTTTGAGGCTGCCGATGTGAACAGCGACCTGAAGGTGAATGTGCTTGATGTGGTTGGCACTCTTGGCATTATTACCAATCCTTCTCAGGCTGGAGTCAATGCCGTTGACAATGAACCTGTGCGATACTATGTGAAGAATGGTGTGCTGTATGTCGAGACAACTCAGGCATTGGGTGGTGTGCAGGTGCGTCTGCATGTCGAAAAGAGTACGGATATAATTGTGCAGGATGGCGTCAAGGGAATGGAACAGACCAGCGTGTGGACATCAGATAACGAATACCTGTTCCTTGCCTATTCAATGAGTGGCAGCACCATCGCTCCAGGCACACATGCTTTGCTGAAGATAGGCGATGAAGCATTGGTTACAGAAATGGTAATTTCCGATGCCAAGGGCAGGAACGTCCCTGCGGTAAGTTACGATGCAACAGGTATTGGCGCTGTTAAGCAGGTACATCTGCAGGTACCAGCACCCAATCCATTCACCACTCAGCTGAATGTGCCTTATATAATAGGTATGAGCGGAAATCACAAGGTGACACTGACATTTACCAACTTAGCTGGTCTTTTGATTGATACGTACAATACCGTTAGCGCACAAGGCGAGCACACCTACACATGGCAGCCCGGTGCATTGCAGCGAGGCCTGTATTTCGTTACACTGTATGTAGACGGCAAACTGGTACAGACAGCAAAGGTGGTTTGCAACAATTGATGATATTATTCCGCGATTATAACGATGAAGCGTATAATCATAATGTGTCTGATGGCAGTGGGCGTATGGCTCACTGCCCAGGCTGTAAATACAGTTACTCTGACTTCAGGACAAGGACATCCTGGTGATGAGGTGGAGGTTGCTGTCAACCTGTCCAACACTGACGAGGTGACGGCACTGGAGATACAGGTGCCCTTGAACGACATGTTGCGTTATGTGGATGGTTCTGCCATTTTTAATGCAGAGCGTAGCAATGGCCACACACTGACTGCCTCTGCCAAAGACGGAAAGCTGAGTATCTGCGTTTACAGTCTGTCTCTTGCTCCTATAAAGGGAACTGATGGCGAGATATGCCGTTTCAAAGTAAAACTCGGCAAGGAACCTGCTGACTATGACCTGGTGCCTGATGTAGTATTGGGTGATAAGAACGGCAATGCGGTAAGTTGTTCTGTGAATAAGGGTGTTGTCACCTTACTATCCCCCAAGATAGAGATTACTACACCCACACTGGCATATGGTCGAGTGCCCATACGAAGCAGCTACACCAAGACGCTGACAATACACAACGCTGGCAATGAACCTTTGGAGGTAAGCGATATTACCTTTGATGGCAATGACTTGTCGGCTTCTCCTGCTACATGCACCATTGCTGCTGGTACAACTAAGGATGTTGTTGTTACCTACGCTCCGATGCAAAGGGGTGATGTAACAAAGAATGTCACTATCACCTCAAATGCCATCAATCCCAAGGTTGGTAAGGCAGTTGTCACTGCGCAGCCATACTCGATAAACGAACTGCATGTGCTACGCACAGAGGGAATTTCCGACGAGGAGGCTACGGTAGTGCTGAAGATGAACAACATGGAGCCTATAGCAGGTGCACAGTGTGCAATAAAATTGCCCGAGCAATTAATATACGTAGATGGTAGTGCAAAGGCAGGTGCAAGGTGTGCAAATACAGGTCACAATGTTACGTCGAGCATGCAGGACGGTGTATTGACACTATTGCTTTATTCTGCATCTAATCAGGTAATTCCAGAGGGTGATGGAGAATTGATAACCTTCCGAGTACGCTTGAATGGTAATAGTGGCTGGTATAATATAAAACCAAATGAAGTGGTATTGAGCAACTCTACTATGGAGAATATGGTATCGGCTACTTCTGGTGAATATGTTGTAATTAAGAGTCCATCGTACAATGGTGCAGATAAACTGGATATGGGTAGAGTTGCTGTTGCTGACAAGCAAACAGGCGCCTATACCATTACGAATACCGGAAAAGTAGATTTAGTTATAAATAAGGTTACTTTCTTGGCAGAAGGCTATGCTGTTGAAGATAGCTTACCTCTTGTCATTGCTCCATGGGAGAGTAAATCTCTCACAGTATCATATACTCCAAGCGAAGAGGGTGAGCATAAGACTACTATGCAGATTTATACCAACGACCCAACAAAAAGAATGTTTTCTGTGTTGATTAGCGGTCAGGTGTATGAACCAAATACGATTAACGTAAGTGGTGAAAACACAGCAGAAGGCTATCGTTTTGCCTTTGGCATGGATAATTATACGGATATCGTAGCTGTGCAGATGGATGTTTCGTGGTTACCAGGTATGAAGACCTCTATGGAACACTTCGTTCCTTCTGACCGTATCAAGAATCATTCTTATCAATTGACGGACTTGGGTAATGGTACTTATCAGGTGTTGATTTACTCCATGAACAATGCTCCCATAGAGGGTTCTGAAGGGGCCTTGTTTACATTAAATTATAGTGCTACTGATAATACGGAATATAGAGACACAGAGCTACGTGTAACTGATATCGTACTAAGTGATGCTAAAGGTAACAACTATGTTTCAGAATCGAATAGCAGTGCAATAGCATTATTTACCAATTTTGTTTTGCGTTTTGTAATAGAAGGCAAAACAATTACCGAACAACTCGTTAAAGAAGGAACAGCTATTATTGCTCCCGAAGTAGAAGAGAGGATGGGTTATACTTTCTCTTGGGATGAACTTCCAG
>CALZKW010000154.1 GCA_945788095.1 uncultured Prevotellaceae bacterium
GTCACCCCTTTTCATGAACTTTGGCGACTACAAATTATGTCATGAGGGTTTCTTTGTATAATTTTGGTCAACATTCTATGGTCTATAGCCAACGGTCTGCTGCCAATGGTCTACTGTTGACCGTTGACTGCAAACCGTAGGCAGCAAATCACAGTGAAGGCACCGCAGAGGTGATGGCATTGAGCACATCAGCGCGCGAGGCCACCTCGTCGCAGATGACCAGCACGGTGTCGTCGCCGGCAATGGTGCCAAGGATGAGTGGGCTGCACATCTTGTCGATGTCGTAGGCCACATGGCTGGCATGACCGGGTAGCGTCCTGACAACAGCGAGGTTGCCCGAGAACTTCACATTGAGTGCACCCAGAGAATTGAGCTGATGCACGGTGGCGTGGGTGTCGCTCACACGGCGAAACATCTGTCTGTGGGGCAACATATAGACGTAGCGGCCATCCTCGTTCTGAGCCTTGACCACCTGCAGCTGGCGCAGGTCGCGGCTCAGAGTCGACTGAGTGCTCTCGTAGCCAGCCTTGAACAGTTCCTTCATAAGTTCTTCCTGAGTGGAAACCTCCTGGCTTGAGATAATCATTCTCAATACCTCCTGTCTTGCATTTTTCTTCACGGTTCTATTATGTTTCTGGTTGTTACGCTGCAAAGATACAATTTTATTCACATTCCGCATAATCATGCGAAAAATAATTTGAATGACCACCACCCACCATGCCCTGGAAAAAGATATGGGTTCTGTCGTCACAGACTATGGGTCCTGTCGCCACAGACTATGGGTCCTGTCAGCACAGACTATGGGTCTTTTTCAGACAGGGGGTGGGGGCTTCTTTGGGGGAGGATTTGCCTTCAGAGTGAAAAACGAAAAGAGAAAAGTTTGCTACCGCACGGGTATCACTTGCTGAGCCCGCAACACGCCCCCGCTCGGCATCTCGAAGAGTGACGCTTAGCGAGCGAAGCGGGTCTAAGAAAGGGGCGTGCTATGTGAATTCCGCAACAAGACTATCGTCCCTATAACTTCCTTTTAACTTCCCTTTTACTCCCTTTTTTACTTCCAACCCCCAAGCCCCCCTTATCGTACAATATACGCGTAATTATCCGGGAGCTCTTTCGGCTTTGAAATATTTACGCTACATTTGCCATTAGAAAACTACTAAAACAAGAAATACCATGGCATATCTATTAGGCTACGACGTAGGTACTTCGTCGGTCAAAGCAAGTATCGTGGAGATTGAATCAGGCAAGTGTGTGGCATCTACCTTCTACCCCGACACAGAGGCACCCATCAGTGCACCCAAGAGCGGATGGGCCGAGCAGGACCCCATGATGTGGTGGGACAACCTCAAGGAGGCTACACGCAGAGTGGTGGAGCAGACTGGGTGCGCCCCCAGCGACATCAAGGCCATAGGCATCAGCTACCAGATGCACGGACTGGTGTGCGTGGACAAGGACGGAAAGCCACTGCGACCCAGCATCATCTGGTGTGACGGACGCGCCGTGCCCTACGGCGAGAAGGCCTTCGAGGAGATTGGCCACGAGCAGTGCCTGAGTCATCTGCTCAATTCGCCAGGCAACTTCACAGCCTCTAAGCTGGCGTGGGTCAAGGACAACGAGCCCGACATCTATGCTCAGATCGACAAGGTGATGCTACCAGGCGACTTCATCGCCATGCAACTGAGTGGCGGAGTGGCCAGCACCACCGTGTCGGGACTCTCAGAGGGCATCTTCTGGGACTTCAAGCATCAAGAGGTGAGCAGAGACGTGATGAACCACTATGGATTCGCGCCCAGCCTCATCGCACCCATCGTGCCCACCTTCGGGGTGCAGTGCAGGGTGTGTCGTGAGGTGGCCGACGAACTCGGACTGGCCGAGGGCACGCCCATCAGCTACCGCGCAGGCGACCAGCCCAACAACGCACTCTCGCTCGGCGTGATGCGACCCGGCGAGGTGGCAGCCACGGGTGGCACATCGGGCGTGGTCTATGGTGTGATCGACCAGGTGAACTACGACCCCAAGAGCCGCGTCAACACCTTTGCTCATGTCAACCACACCGACGAGGCCACACGACTGGGTGTGCTGCTCTGCATCAACGGCACCGGCATCCTCAATGCATGGATGAAGCGCAACGTGGCCCCCGAGGGCATTGGCTATGCCGAGATGAACGACTTGGCCGCATCGGTGCCCATCGGTAGCGAGGGCCTCACCATCATCCCCTTTGGAAATGGCGCAGAGCGCATACTGCAAAACCAAGACATGGGGGCCAGCATACATGGCATCAACTTCAACATCCACACCAAGGCACACCTCGTGAGGGCTGCTCAGGAGGGCATCGTCTTTAGCTTTGTCTACGGCATGGACATCATGCGCGACATGGGCCTCAACCTCTCCACCATCAAGGCCGGCCATGCCAACATGTTCCTCTCCCCCATCTTCCTCGAGGCTCTGGCATGCACCGCAGAGGCCACCATCGAACTCTATGACACCGACGGTGCCCTCGGAGCCGCCAAGGGTGCCGGCATCGGTGCCGGTATCTACAAGGATGCCGACGAGGCCTTCGCCACACTCAAGCAAATCAAGGTCATCACCCCCGACCCCGCCAAGGTGGCTGCCTATCGCGAAGCCTACGAGCGCTGGAAACAAGATCTGTAAAGCATTGTTCGAGGCGATTCATCGCCTCGCCCCCTCCACAACAGCAAAAGCCCCCCTCTCGACGCAATGCCGTGAGGGGGGCTTTATATATTGATTGCTGTCATCCCCCCATAGGGGGAGTTCGTGGGGGCTGTTACTTCACGCAGACCTTAGCACCCTGGCCGCTGGTCACCACGAGGTAGACACCGGCATGGGCCACGGTGTGGCTGACTGCCTTGTTGCCCTGAGCAAGCAGGCGGCCCTGGGCATCATAGATCTGGACATCGGCATCGGCCTTGGCCTTGATGGTACGTCCGTCGACCTCCACGCCAAGTTGAGCAGCCTTGACACCATCGATGGCGTTGTACTTATTGTGTACATTGACAGGAGTGGTATAGAGGTTCAGATAGGGGAAGGCTGGATTGGTCATCACACATACGAGTCCGTCGTAGACGAGGTTGAAGTAGGTGATACCACCCTCCACGCTATACTCGTCGAGCTCGAGCTCCTCGCCGACAAACTCGCCTGTCTCCTCGTCGATAGAGGGCTTGCCCACAAACCAGCGGTAGGTGGTCAGTGAGTCGTTCACCACAGTCTCGCCAGAGAGGTCCACGGTGCCACCCTGCTCCTCAACCTCGATGTCGGCCTGGTTGGCGTAGGTGTACTTGGGATAGCCCTTGTCGGCGGGCAGAGTAGAGAAGCGGAACAAGTTGCGGTCGATGAAGAGACCGGCCAGTGCACGCTGACCAGAGAGGTCGAGGTGGGTCAGCTTGTTCTCAGTCAGAGCCACGCTGTTGAGCCATGGCATCTTGGTGAGGTCTACCTCCTCGAGCTGGTTGCGACCGAGGTCGAGGCTCTGGATGCTGGCATTGTCGAGGTTGACAGAGGTCAACTTGTTGTTCCACAGTGTGAGGATGCCCAGGTTGGGATAGATAGAGGCATCGAAGGTCTCAAACTCGTTGTTGGCCAGATTGAGCCAGCACACGCGCTGGGTGTGCTCGCCGAGGTCGAGTGTAGAGAACTTGTTGCCGGGGAGGGACACCTCCATGAGGTTCTTAGAGTTGGGCCACTTGAGGTCGCTGATGCCGGCATACTCGATGGCGAGCATGGTGAGCTCGGTGAGGCCCGACATATCTACGTCGGCCAGCTGCATGTTCTTGAGCTCGAACACATAGAAGCCGTTCTCCTCTTCGTATGAGTATACCTTGGCATTGGCTCCGGCTGTGGTCTGCACTTCGAAGTCGTAGGTGTCGGTGGTGGGCACGGTGTAGCTCACGAGGTTGGTGCCGTCACCATTCCAGTCGATGCAGAGTGTAGCATTGGCATTGTAGTTGCGCAGGGTGAGCACACCGGTCTGCGATGCCAGCGTGGTGAATGATGCCAACTGATGGGTGGGCATAGCCACGATGGTGAACTCGGTGGTGGGGATGGTCAGACCGGGGAAGAGATCGTTGGTCATCTGGCAAGTGATGGTCTGGCCCTCGAGGGCTGAGGCGAACACGAAGCGACCATTGGTCTCGGTGTAGTCGGTGCCGGCCTGGAGCTGCTGCTCGCCATTGTACCATGCATAGTGGGTCACGCCCTCCACCATGTGTGCAGAGAGGTCGAGACCAGAACCGCGGCGGGCGATGGTCACCGTCTGCTGGGGTGCATAGATGTAGGTAGCGATACCCTCACCCTGGGGCAGCGAGGCGAAGGTGAAGGCATTGCCCTCGAGGTGCATCTCCTGGATACTATGCTCGGGAGCGAGCACAAGCGAGGTGAGCGCATTGTTGGCCACATTGAGCTTGGTCATCAGGGCGCAGTAGTTGAGGTCGAGCTCGGTGAACTGGTTGTCGCTCAGGTCGAGGGTCTGCAGCCAGTCTGCGTCCTTGAACGACAGGCGGGTCAGCTTGTTGTGGCTGAGGTCTACGTGGCGCAAGCCCTGGTTGTTGTCGGTCAGCTCCACAAATCGCAGGTTGTTGTCCGAGAGGTAGTACTCGGTCAGCATGGTCTTGCTGTAGGCATAGTTGGCACCAGCCAGATAGAGGCTGTCGAGGTCGTTACCGGTCATCTCGATGCGCTCCAGCATATTGTTCCAGCCCAGGTCGATAGCCTTGAGGCGGGTGTCCTTGAGGGTCAGCCAGCGCAGCGAACGTGCCTTGGTGAGGTCGATGGAGTCGAGGGCCAAGCCGCGGAGGTCGAACGAGGTGACGGCATCATCCTGGTCGATATACACACGCACGGGCTTGCCGGCATGGCCATGGCCAATCACATTCTGCACCTCGGGACGCTCTGAGGTCACGTCGATGGTCTCCTGGAAGTCTGCACCGTAGTCCACAGTGATCTGCTTGGGGTTCATGGGCGAAGCTCCGGCAATACCGATAGCAAAGACCATGGGGCAATCCTCGGTGGGCACCAGGCTCAGTGCCTCGATGGGCTTGCCAAACTCGCTCTGGGTCTTGACAATGAACTTATTGGTGCGCAGAGGCATGTAGTTGAGCTCGAGGGCGGGGAAGCCATCGTTGGCAAAGGCCAGATAGACACTGTCGGGGGTGCTCTTGAGCAGGGTCACCTTACCGGTAGTGGCATCAAAGGTGTAGTAGCTCTCGTCGAGCTCCACGATGTTGTTGGCATTGATCTCATCGGTCTGATAGAGAGCGATGGTGGTGTTGGTACCCTCGCGCAGCACCATGTCAGAGAAGTCGAGTACAGTACCCTCGGCCTGGGTCTTGCCTATCTTCATATCGTTCTGATAGTAGTCGTAGGTCTGCCAGTACATCGAGGGGAGGGGCAGGGTCGAGAAGCCGAAGTAGTTCTTGGCCAGGTTGACCTCCGAGAGGTACTCGTTGTGGCTCAGGTCGATGTTGGTCAACTGATTGTTGGACACATTGAGGAAGATGAGGTAGGGATTCTGGCTCACGTCGATGCTCTTGAGGCGGTTGCCCGACACAGACAGACGGATCAGGTTGGTGTTCTTCGTCACATCGATTTCGTTCAACTTGATGTCGGTGTTGATGGTGCCCGACTCGTGCTGCGCATAGAACTCGCGCAACTGGGTATTCTGGCTCAGGTCGATCTCAGCGATGCGGGTATCGCTGATGTTGAGAATCTGCAGGTTGGGGTTCTTGCTCACGTCGAGATGGTCCACGTTCGTACCGTCGCAGCTCAACTGCAACAGGTCGGGGCACTTCTCAGCATCGATGCGGGTAATGTCGGGGTTGCCCCAGCATGCCAGATACTTCAGCATGGGATAGTTGCCCAGGTCGAAGTCTGCAAAATTACCGGTCCGCGAGATGAGCATCATCCACAGGTTGGGCTTCTCGCCGATCACGAAGGGGCCCTTCGTCATGGGGCAGTCGGTCACCTCCATGTAGCGCAGATTGGTCAGCGCTGAGAGGTCGAGTGCCTCAAGCTCCTCATTGTGGTTCATGTAGAGGTAGGCCAGGTTGGTCAGGGGCGACAGGTCGGCCTCGGTCAGGTAGCAACCATCGAGGTTGAGCAACTGGATGTTGCGGGCCTCACCATAAATCTTGATCACACCATTGGCGGGTGTGAGGTTGAGGATGCTTCCGCTCCATCCGCCGGTCTCGGTGTCGAGTTCGGCCACGTGGAGCTCTTTCTCCTCCGGGCCATTACCACAGTCCACATCAATGTAGCCCTCCACGTATCCTCCGATGAGGATAGAGCACGAGGTGGCCGTGGTCTTGAGCGTCATGAGAAGCTCATCGGCTGCCAGCAGCGACAGGGGCATGAGCATCATCATGAGCATGAGTGATAAATACTTTTTCATGTGTGATTATTTATTTGGTTGTTATATTGCTTAATTTAAGTTTCGGGAGTTCCTAACTCACCATTTTGTATTTGTATAATTCGC
>CALZKW010000155.1 GCA_945788095.1 uncultured Prevotellaceae bacterium
GGCTACAGGTCTGAAGGACATCAAGGACAAGTCGTCAGTCAAGAAGTTCCGCACCAAGGAGGTACGCTACCGTGTAAAGTAAGCCCTCCCCTCTCTCCCCCAAGGGAAAGAAGCAAAGATAACCAATCCCCCATTCTCCATCCGGAGAGTGGGGGATTGCTGTTTTGTCCGAAACAGGAAGGGGAGTAAAAGGGAGGTTACTGTTGCGGTTGCCCTGGCTCTCGGGCGTCTTGGGCTGCACCTCGATCACGATGTAGCCAGACTCGTCGCACGTCACGCGATACCAGGAGGTGGTCAGGTCGATGTTCCTCCAGTCCTGCCATCTGCCATTCAGGGGCCACACCACCTCGCCATTCTCACAGGCAAAGATAAGGCATTCCACCCCTAAAAACAAGAAAATAATGTACCTTTGCACAGAAAAGGGGCTTCAAGCGAAGCCCACCAACAAATATAATATGAGAATTATGATACAACTACTGAAGCGCGTGAGTGGCTGGCTGGCCACCTATACATCACTGTTTGTGATAGCAGCAGCTGTGCTGGCCTACGTCTGTCCCGCAGCCTTCGGGTGGGTGCAGCAGGGCCAGCGTGCCAGCATCATCCTTGGCCTCATCATGCTCACCATGGGATGCACACTGACCACCGATGACTTCCGGATACTGCTCCGCCGACCCGTCGACATACTGATCGGATCCGTGGCACAATTCACCATCATGCCCCTCATAGCCTGGACCATGGCACACATGCTGGGGCTCAATGCCTACCTGAGCGTAGGACTCATCCTCGTGGGCTGCTGTCCCGGAGGCGTGAGCAGCAACATCATGTCCTTCCTCTGCAAGGGCGACGTGGCCTACTCGGTGGGTATGACCACCGTTTCGACCATCATGGCGCCCTTTGTCACCCCCCTGCTGGTGCTCTATCTGGCCGGAGCCGAGATAGAGGTGGATGCCTGGGGCATGTTTCAGAATATCCTCATCGTCACCCTCATGCCCGTTGCCGCTGGTGTGCTGCTCAACTATCTGTGCGAGCACAATGAGCGCCTCAAGAGATGGAATACCCACACCCTTCGCCCCCTCCTGCCCGGAGCCAGCGTGGTGTGTCTGGCCCTCATCGTGGGCGGTGTCATCTTCACCGTCACGCCCCAGCTCCGCGAGAATGGGCTCAGCCTCATCCTCATCACTCTGCTGGCCGTGACCCTCCACAATGGTCTGGGCTACCTGCTGGGCTACACCGTGGGCCGCCTCTGCCGCTTCTCCACGGCCAAGAAGCGCACCCTCTCCATCGAGGTAGGCATGCAGAATGCCGGCATGGCCACGGTGCTCTCGCGCAACTTCTTCGCCTCGCCGGCCATCATAGCCACCAATCCCATGGCCGCCCTGGCCGTCATCCCCTGTGCCATATCATGTGCCTACCACAGCATCTCCGGCACCCTCCTCGCCTCCTTCTTCGTGTGGAGGGAGAAGAGCAAAGACAGAGTAGCCCCAGGGCAAGACACATAAGAACTGCTGAACCCAAATGCCTCTATTGGCGGTCCTAATATTAAAAGGTGGGGAGGGATACTGTTCCCTCCCCACCTTTTTTTAGGATTCAAGGCAATCATCGCCTATTATACGCATATCTGTACAAAAAGGGGCAAAATCAGCGCAAAGACAATCCGAAGGCAATCCGAAGTTAATCCGTAGGATCTCCGTAGGATGATGATTGGAAGAAGATTTTTACAATCTGTATGTTGTATCCATGTTACGTTCTCGTCTTGCGGGCCTTGGCCTCCACGACGTTGAGGACGTAGTCGGCCAGTTTCTCCAGGCCGTTGATGACGTCGATGTAGAAGGCGCCGAGCTGGTAGTCGTAGGCTCCCTGTGAGACGAACTGGAGGTTTTCGTTGCGCAGACGGGTGCGCTCGCGGTTGATCTCCTGTTCGAGCTGGTAGCTCTTAGAGATGTCGTGGCCTTCGCCCTCGGGCTGGTCGAGGGTGCTGATCATGAGGCAGAGAGCGTGGTCGACCATCTTCTCCATGCGCTGGATGTTGGCAAACTGGGCTTCATTGAAGTGGGCCTCACAGTTGGTGCGCTTGCGGGAGAGGGTGCGGGCGATGTTGAAGCAGCAGTCACCGATGCTCTCGAGGTCGTCCACCTCGCGGAGCATGCGCTGCACGGAGCGCTTGGCATCGTCGGAGAGGTGTCCCTCGCTGACCTGCTGCAGGTAGTGGGCTATCTCATACTCCATGTTGTCGGTGAGGGTCTCATACTTGCCCACCTTGTCGTATATCTGGGCAAACTCCTCGTCCTTGTCCACGTTGTGCATGGTCAGGAGATAGCCGAACTGCTTGTGGCAACGCTTGGCAAAGAGGACTATCTCCTTGCGGGCCTGGAGGAGCGAGAGTTCGGCGGTGGAGAGGAGGCCTGCGGTGATAAACTGCAGTTTCTCGGGTTCGTCGCTCTGCTTCTCGGGCAGGAGGGTGCACACGAGGCGCTCTATCTGGGGCACGAACCAGATGAGGAGGAGCGTGTTGATGATATTGAAGGCGGTGTGGAAGGCCGAGAGTTTGAAGAGGGGATTGTCGGCTCCACCCATCACGTCGGTGACGAGCCAGCTGATGGCATTGCAGGCGGGATAGAAGGCAAAGAGCACAACCACGACGCCAAAGACATTGAAGAACATGTGGGCCATGGCGGCACGGCGGGCCTGGGTGTTGGCCGTGAGCGAAGCGATGAAGGCGGTGATGGTGGTACCGATGTTCTGACCCATGGCCAGAGCTGCTGCCTGCTCAAAACCGAAGCCGGGGATGTTCATGCCAAAGAGCATCAGCGTGATGGCCATGGTGGCTGCCGAGGCCTGGACGAGCATGGTGACGAGGGCGCCCACGATAACAAAGACGATGATGGTGATGAAGGAGTCGCAGGGGATGTGGGCGAGCATCTGTGCCACGAGGTCGCCTATCTGCATGGCCTCAGCTGAGTCCTGTAAGAACTTGAGGCCCATGAAGAGGAAGGAGAATCCGAAGACGAACTCACCGATGCTCTTGTGCTTGGAGGCCTTGGAGAACATGAGGGGGAGTCCGACTGCCAGCAGGGGGATGGCAAAGGCGGAGATGTTGACCTTGAAGCCTACGGCTGAGATGATCCAGGCCGTCACGGTGGTGCCGATATTAGCGCCCATGATGACGCCTATGGACTGGCGCAACGTCATCAGTCCGGCATTGACAAAGCTGACCACCATGACCGTGGTGGCCGACGACGACTGTATGAGGGCCGTGACGCCCACACCGGTGAGCACGCCCATAAGGCGGTTTTTGGTCATGGCACCAAGGATGGAGCGCAGGCGGTCGCCGGCAAACTTCTCGAGGCCTTCGCTCATAATCTTCATGCCATAGAGGAAGAGTGCGAGCGAACCTACAAGCGATAAGATGTTGACAAATGTATCCATTATTTTTAGGTGATAGGTTGCTGGGGGTAGGAGCCCCCTACCGGCCTCCCCAAGGGGAGGAGTCTTGGTACCCTCTCACAGGAGGGCATGGAGTGGGGGGGGGCATATTCTGTGCGCAAAGGTATTACAATCTATCTGCAAAGCTGTTACAATGGTGTTACATTTAGCAATGGCTCTTTCGGGGGAAGTAAAAGGGGAGTTATAGAGAAGTTATAAGGAAGTTATAAGGAAGTTATAAGGAAGTTATAGGGAAGTTATAAGGACGAATGTCTTGTTGTGGAGGTCACTACCAGATGCGGAATCACCCTCCACCCCGCACATCCTCCGCTACGCTCCGTATGTACAGGGTACTTGGACGAGCCAAGCGCTTCGCGTGGTCCTATCGCTTCGCTCTGTAGTGTCTTCCAGGCACAACGCCAACCCAGGGTCTAATTGTAAATCATCCCCTCTATTCATGGCCGTGATTAAATGTTCTCCCCCTTTGGGGAGTTTGAGGGGGGGGCTCCGTTCGATATTTTGTCACAACAACGTAACACACTGTGGGGAAGCGTAAAGGATTTATTGCTACCTTTGCCGCATCAAAGCATTATGATTATGAGAATACTGGTAGTAGACGATGAGCAGGACATCTGTGAGATACTGCAATACAACCTGGAGAATGAGGGTTATAAGGTCATGACAGCCAATTCGGCCGAGGAGGCACTGATGATGCCTCTCGAGGGATTTGACCTCGTATTGCTCGATGTGATGATGGGTGAAATGTCGGGATTCGACATGGCGCGGCGCATGAAGCACAACGAGCAGACGGCTCATATACCTATTATTTTTATTACGGCCCTCGACAGCGAGGACGACACGGTCAATGGCCTCAACCTCGGCGCTGACGACTATATCGCCAAACCGCTGAGCATGAAGGAGGTGAGGGCACGCGTGGCTGCCGTGCTGCGACGCACCCGCAAGGCTCCCGCAGCCGAACCCACCCGCGAGGCGCGCATCGTGCGCTACGAGACGCTGCAGCTCAACCTGGAGTCGAAGCGGGCCACCATGGACGGCGAACCTCTGGCCCTGACGAAGCTGGAGTTTGAGTTGCTGTCGTTCCTGATACAGAATCCCGACAAGGTGTTCTCGCGCGAGGAACTGCTGCACCGCTGCTGGCCGGATGATGTATATGTGCTGGACCGCACCGTGGATGTCAACATCACCCGTCTGCGCAAGAAGATAGGCAGATATGGCAAACAGATAAAGACGCGTGTGGGCTATGGGTACTGTATGGAGAAGTAAGTCCTTCCAGAAGAATCTGCTCTGGAGCATCGGCGGCATCTTCATCCTCTTTGCCGTCTGCTTCAGCATCTACCAGTATCAGCGCGAGAAGGACTACAAGATAGACATCATGCACTCGCGCCTGCAGATGTACAACTACGAGATGGTGCAGACGCTGGGCGAGGACAGTCTGCTGAGCGCCCCCCTCTTTCGCGAATATGTGGAGCGCCACAATGTGGAGGGTCTGCGCGTCACCATCGTGGACCTCAAGGGGCGCGTGATGCTCGACAGCTACGAGCCCAACGCCGACTCATTAGGCAACCACCTGCAGCGCACTGAGATACGCGAGGCCATCGAGGAGGGCAACGGATATGACATCAAGCGCACCTCGGCATCGACCCATGAGACATACTTCTATTCGGCCACCCGGTTCGGGGCGCTGGTGGTGAGAGCCGCCGTGCCCTACTCCGCCGAACTGACGCGATCGCTCCAGGCCGACAACACATACATCTATTTCGCCGTGGCGCTCACCCTGCTGCTCGGGGCCGTGCTCTACTGGAGCACACGACGCATCAGCCGACACATCCGACTGCTGCGCGAGTTTGCCGTGGAGGCTGAGCAGGGCGAAGCGCTCGACCACGAACTGGAGCGCCACCTGCCCGACGACGAACTGGGGGAGATATCGCACACCATCATCACCCTCTACTGGAAACTGCGTCACGCCGAGGAGGACAAACTCAGACTCAAGCGACAGCTGACGCAGAATGCGGCCCACGAACTCAAGACTCCCGCAGCCAGCATACACGGCTATCTGGAGAGCATACTCGACAATCCGGACATGCCTGCCGACAAGCGTCTGCACTTCCTGGAGCGATGCTATGCCCAGAGCACACGCATGAACAAACTGCTGCAGGACATGTCGGCCCTGACCAAGCTCGACGAACTGGAGGGCCGCCAACACACAGCCATGCGCGAGATGGTGGCCATCAACGTGGCCTGCATCATCGACAATGTGCTCGACGACGTGCTCCTGCAGCTGCAGGAGCACAGCATCGCGGCCACCAACGACGTGCCCCATGACATGACCGTCGTGGGCGACCAGAGCCTCATCTACAGCATATTCCGCAATCTTGTGGACAACGCCATAGCCTATGCCACAGGGGCCACCACCATCCACATCACTTCCACCACCACAGAGGATGGCCTCTACGAGTTTTGTGTGAGCGACAATGGGCAGGGTGTCTCGCCCGACCATTTGCCCCGCATCTTCGAGCGTTTCTACCGCGTCGACAAGGGGCGCTCGCGCAAACTCGGTGGCACAGGACTGGGGCTGGCCATCGTCAAGAATGCCGTGCTGGCCCATGGCGGCACCGTGTGGGCCTCCCCAACCCCGGGTGGCGGACTGACGGTGCGGTTTACGCTAAGCAGGAGTTAGGAGATTGTCTTGCTGCGGCATTCACATAGTACGCCCCCGCTCGGCGACGTCAGGAAACGCTTCGCAGTTTGCATCAATAACACAATCAGCCTCTGAAGGAGGCTAATAACATAGCACAGGGGCTTGCCCCTGTGTAAGGTAGTATCACACATTCTCTACCCCTGAAAGGGGTGCATAGCAATTTGTTATGCGCCCCCTACAGGGGGCAAGAAATGAGGTGTGATGCAACGTAGGGGCAAGCCCCTACTGAAATAACACCAAGTTTTGCGTTCACAGAAGGAACATTACGGACTCAAGCGGATAAATGGTCGAATCAAGAAGACGGAAATCCTGATCA
>CALZKW010000156.1 GCA_945788095.1 uncultured Prevotellaceae bacterium
TCAGATTATATTGCTACCTTTGCCATGTCTGTCGGGTTTGATACATATTTTGATTTGCAACACTAAGATAGGTGAAAAATCTGACATGGCAAAATCCTGAGCCGCTCGGCTTTGCCGCTTGCCCAAGCAAGAACTTTTTGTTGCTCAGGTACTTATAAATAAAGTAAAATCAAGGTATTGCGGAATTAAGGCATACCATGACTAACATATTCACACCCATGAAAAAATCATTACTCCCCGCTGCCCTGCTTGCCATCATGGCCCTTGCAGCATGCGGCCCCAATCCCCGCACTTCTGATGCCGCTCAGACCGTTTCTATAGCAGACTCTGTCGCTTGCGATAGTGCATCCATCGTTGACACCACCCTGACAGACACCGTGGCCGAGAAACTCCCGCAGGTGGCACCTGTGCAGGCTGAGCCCGTCGTGGAGGAGCTACCCGAACCACCTGCACCCAAGGGGCCCGACCTCCAGGATGTGCGCAAGGCTTATGCCCGCATCATCGACCGCACCATCACCGAGTATGGCTATTTCGTGCATGACATAGATGGCGACGATGTGCCCGAACTCTTTGTTCACACCGGCGAGTGTGAGGCCGACTACACACTCATCTGCTACACCTACGCTGACGGCTCCACCCGCAAACTGGGCGAACTCGGAGCCGGCCACAGCATGTTTGGCATCTTCCGGGGCAAGTTCTCGCAGTATTGGATGCACTCTGGCTATGCCTTCCTTGCGTATATCGTGTACCGCAACGGCGACTTCGAGGCCTCCGTCGGTATCCCCGAGACCGAGGATCTCGAGCAATTCGAGCGCCAGACAGCCTCCTTCCGCGAACTCGCCTACCACGAGGACTCTGACGACCTCAAGTATCTCATTAAGTAGCCCCTATAGCTCCACGCAGCACACACCAAAAAGGCGCGGGTATGAACCTCTCTTGATTCATACCCGCACCGTATGTTCTTAGTTGTGACTTGCTGTCTTACTTCTTGCACTGGCCCTTGCACTGGCCCTTGCCGCCCTGCTTCTTCTCGCAGCCCTTCTTGTCGCATGCCTTCTTGTCGCACTTCTTATCGCACTTCTTGTCGCATGCCTTCTTGTCACACTTCTTATCGCACTTCTTGTCGCACTTCTTGTCGCATGCCTTCTTGTCACACTTCTTATCGCACTTCTTGTCGCATGCCTTCTTGTCGCACTTTTCAGTCTTCTGCTTGCAGTCCTTCTGGCACTGGGCATTGGCTACGGTGGCGGTGGTGAAGCTCATCATGGTCACGAGGAGCAATCCTTTGATTAGATTCTTCATCATAATTTAAATTTGTGGGTTAATAATATTGTCAACTGCAAATATAGCAACTTATGTTCTTATGCGCCAAATCATTAGCATATATTTTAGATAGTTTTAACAAACACAATCCCACACCCCAACGGCAGCAGCCACTGTGCGAGGCGATATATCGCCTCGTCTGTTTCCTGTATAAAACACAAGCGACAGACCATTCGGCGCCGTTGCTTTATGGTCTGTCGCTGGGATAGGGTGGGGAAGTGGGTTTACTTCACCTTGATAGTGATGAGCTGGATGGAGTAGGGCTGTGCCTCCACCTGCATCTTCTTGTTCGTCATGAGGGTGCTCTTGGTGGGTTTCAGGGGAGTCGCCTCAAAGTTGTTCTCATCCATGGGCTGGCCCTTGAGGGTCAGCACAGAGACGCGCTTGTCCTTGATGGCAAAGCGCGAGAGGTCTACATCGATCTTCTTGCTCTGCTCTGAGGCGTTGACAATCTTGAGGTAGAGTTCGCCCTTCTTGGTGTTGAGCACACACGACGAGTTCTCATACTTGTCCTCTGCATTGGTCTTCACCACGTCGCCGTAGTATACCTGGCCACTCGAGAGGCCAAACATCTGCTGCACATAGTAGCTGGGGGTGGGCACCACGCTCTCATTGTCGAAGTAGATGAGGTCGGGATTCCAGTTCGTGCGGTTCTTCTTCGCAAAGAGGGGCGCGTAGCTGGTCATCGTCACCACATCAGCATTGCGCTCCACGCCGCAGAGGTAGAGACCCTCATAGAGCGCATCGAGCAACTTCTTGTCCTTGGCTGCATACTCGCCCAGATACACCTTGGTCTGGCGTGTGCGTGGGTATGAGTCATAGT
This sequence comes from uncultured Prevotellaceae bacterium, assembly GCA_945788095.1. GTDB lineage: Bacteria > Bacteroidota > Bacteroidia > Bacteroidales > Bacteroidaceae > Physcousia. The sequence goes on from CALZKW010000156.1 coordinate 2,147, forward strand.
TGTGCTGATTGTTGAGGAAGTACTCGCGGGGCTCGTAGTAGTGCTCGTCCAGGATGGGCACATTCAGGCTCTCTGCTATGCGCCATCCGTTCTCGTAGTCGGGATTGCCGTGGTGCGAACCGGGACCTGCCGTGCCGACGATGACGATGTCGGGATACTTCTCGCGTACCTTATTATATATAATGGTGAAGCGCTCCTCGAATTCGGGCGTAATCTTCTCCTCGTTGCCCAGGCCCAGATACTTGAGGTTGAAGGGCTTGGGGTGGCCGTTCTCGGCACGCACGCGTCCCCACTTGGTGGTCACATCACCGTTGGCCCATTCGATGAGGTCGAGGGCCTCGTCGATCCATTCCTGCATCTCATCCAGCGGACAGGCATCCTGGGCCTGGGTGCGCATGCCCCATCCACCGTTTGTGCCCTGGCAACTCACACCCACGGGCAGGATGGGCAGGGGCTCCATACCGATGTCCTCGCAGAGCTGGAAGTACTCCTGATAGCCCAGCGTCATGCTCTGGTGGTAGCCCCAGCAGTTCTTCAGTTCCTTGCGGGTCTCGCGCGGACCGATGGTGGTCTTCCAGCGGTAGGTATTCCAGAATCCGTCGCCGCCACCATGCACCACGCATCCACCGGGGAAGCGCATGAACTTGGGGTTGAGGGCCTCGAGCGTTTCAGCCAGGTCGCGGCGCAGACCATGTCCCTTGTAGGTATCCTCGGGCATGAGCGACACGTAGTCCATGTCTACCTTACCCTTGGTCAGGAAGAGCATCTGGAGCGAGGCATTCGAGCAGTCCTCGGATGCCGTCAGCACGGCCTCATACTTCTTCCATGCCTTGCTGTCGGCCTTGATGGTGGCCTCTGCCAGTATCTTGGTCTCCTTGCCGGGAGCCACGAGCACCACGCGCAGGTCCTTGGCCTCGCCCTCCACATTGCGCAGGAATACAGAGAAGTCGTACTTGGCGCCAGCCTTCACAGCGATGCCGTCATAGCCGTCGTTCTGCAGACCATAGCCCGTCCAGCCGTCATAGTCGTAATAATGGCCCACGCGCTCGATAGTGAGCTGCATGTAGTTGGGGTTGTTGGGGTGGATAGGACTCTTTTGCAGGGTCTCTATCATACCCAGCGAGTGGCCGGGGCGAAGCACGCGCCACGCAGTAGAGGGACCCCATCCGTCGTGTTCGTTGGCATTGAATTCGAACGACCCGTTGCGTACCAGTTCGGCACACAGACCGCCATCTGCTGCGCTACTGATATCCTCAAAGAAGATACCAATCAGTTCGTCACTAATGGCCTTGCCACCCTTGGGGGCCTTCACCTGTGCTTGTGCTGTGAGCGACATAGCTGCCATCGCACCAGCCACAAATAGTGTTTTTTTCATGTTCTTACGTATTTATATATTGGTGATTGTTATTACTCGTTGTCTGAGTTCTCCCGGCTTTTCCGGAATCCCCGGAAAACCTGGCTCTTTGGGGATACCCGTATCCTCAGGCCTCTCCTTTTAGAATCTCACATACATCTGAGTCCAGAACTGGTTGTAGCCGCGGTCCGTATTGCGGGTCTTGTCGTGGCCGTGGTTGTACTGCACCTTCAGCATCAGGTTCTTGTGGGGCTGCAGGTTAGCACTCACGCCATAGAGGTTGTGGAGCGTAGCATTGGTGGCATCATCTCGGTAGGCGTCATAGCGTGCGTAACATTTTATCCATCGCCACACGGGCACACCCACCGTGGCATACCATCCGTCGGCATGGCGTCCGCTGTTGCTGGCCATGAGTACGCCGTTTGTGTAGTCGGCTGCCTTGTATCCGCGGCTGCGAACATATTCCGATCGTGCACTCCAACCATTCGTTCCTTCATACTTCACTCCGAAACCATAGCGGTCGCGGTCCACGGTCACAGCCTTGCCCACAAAGTCATTACCTGTCCACTGGCCCTTCCATCCGAAGGCGCCTATCCACAGATTCTTCACGGGGCTATACTGCAGCGTACCCATAAAGTCCTTGCCCTTGTTCTCATCCTTGCGGTTGATGCCCTGGCCATTGAATACGGCTGCCTGATAGTGCAACTGGTAGTGGCCGTCCTTCTTGCTCTTCAGCAGGTCGCCTTGCAACTGCACGCCCATGTCGCGACCTCCCATCGAGGTCTCGCCGCAGCGGTCGCCAAATCCGGAGAGCTTCTTCACCACCAGTCCGTAGTCGCCCACACCCACATCCCAGGGGTTGTAGGGGTTCTCAAAGGTGAAGCAGCGCTTAAACTGTCCGGCCTTGACCTTCAGCCAGTTCCAGTGTGCCCACTCCACGAAGGCATCCTTCACGTGGGGATTGCCGTTGACCTCGAGTTGCAGGCGGTAGTTGAAGTCCTTCATCACCGTGCCGTCGAGATAGAGGCGGATGAGTCGCAGACCGAATCCGTCGCCGTTGTTGGCCCCCTTCGTGTCGTCATACTTGTAGGTTCCGATGACGTAACCGCCAAACTTGGGCATGGTGGCAAAGTCATCGCGCTTCCAGGCCTTCTTGCTTGGTGCCTCTGCTTCGCCCTGGCTCTTCTTGGTCAGAAGCTCGGTCAGAGCGCCCTGCACAGACCATGCATCGTTGTTGATAAACTGTTCGTCGTCGCCTCCCGCCAATGTGGGCAATGTGGCCGCAACCATAAGTGTAGTTGCAAAAAGTCTTGTTTTCATAACAAATTTTAGTATTTTGCCGCAAAGATAATAAAAAAATGATACCTTTGCACTAATATATGTTAATAAAAAGATGGATACAGTTAGTTTTTGGATTGAAAGGATTGGTTCTTTAGTATGGGGATGGCCCATGATCATCATGCTTCTCGGCACCCACATCTTGCTCACAGTACGTTTGCACTTCCCTCAGCGTCACGTTTTCAAGGCTATACGCCTTATATTTGCCAAGGAGGAAGGCGCCCGAGGCGACGTCAGTCAGTTTGCCTCTCTTGCCACCTCGCTGGCTGCCACTATCGGCAACGGCAACATCGTCGGTGTGGCCACGGCCATCGTTCTTGGTGGCAGCGGAGCCGTCTTCTGGTGTTGGATTACCGGTCTCCTCGGTATGGCCACCAAATATGGTGAGGGCCTTCTGGCTGTCAAGTACCGCGAGGTGACCAGCGACGGCAAGATGCTCGGTGGCCCCATGTATGCCCTCGAGAAGGGACTTGGCCAGAAGTGGCTGGCCGTGCTCTTCTGTATCTTTGCTGCCTTGGCCAGTTTCGGCATCGGCGACATGACGCAGAGCAATGCCATCAGTAGCCTCTTTGCCGGCAACTCTCACCTGCCCGACATCCCCAAGTGGGTCACAGGTCTTGTGGTGGCGCTTCTGGCGGGTGTCGTTATTCTCGGTGGCGTTAAGAGCATCAGCAAGGTATGCTCCCGTCTCGTACCCTTCATGGCGGGATTCTATATCCTCGGATGCCTCTACATCCTTTGCTGCAATTATGCTTATATCTTCCCCGCCATCAGCGAGATAATCACCTGTGCATTCCGTCCTGAGGCCGTATCTGGCGGACTCGTCGGAGGTGGCATCATGCTCACCATACGCTACGGTATTGCCCGTGGCCTTTTCAGCAACGAGTCGGGTCTCGGTAGTGCACCCATCGTAGCGGCTGCTGCACAGACACGCAATCCTGTGCGCCAGGCACTTGTAAGCAGCACAGGCACCTTCTTCGACACCGTGGTCATCTGTGCCATCACCGGCATTGTGCTCGTCAGCAGCAAACTGCATTTCCAAATTGAGATCACCGACGCCATGCGTGCCAACGGCTTCATGCTCTCCGAGGCAGCCTTCTCGCGCATCCCCGTAGTTGGTCTCCCCTTGCTCTATTTCGGCATCATCACCTTCGCCTTCTCCACCATCCTCGGATGGGGCTACTACGGCGAACGTGCCGTAGAGTACCTTGGAGGCAAGCGTTTCATCAAGTTCTACCGCTTCCTATTCGTCATCTTCATCTTCGTCGGAGCAGTCTTCGAACTCAACATGGTATGGAATCTCTCCGACATCATGAACGCCCTCATGGCCGTTCCCAACCTCATTGCCCTCATCTGCCTCAGCGGAGTCGTCGTCAAGGAGACTCGCTACTACCTCTGGCAACACCACCTCGACGAGGAATAACCCACGTATACATCCCACACATATTCCACAAGCAGCCCTGGCCCCCACACTAAGGCTGCTTGTTTTTTATATCCTCAATCCTCCCATCCTCCGTATTTCCTCCGGTCCTCCTTCGCTTATCTATCGGTAGCTCCTCGCTATCCCTTTCTGTATCCTCCGCCCATCCATCGGTAGGAGC
>CALZKW010000157.1 GCA_945788095.1 uncultured Prevotellaceae bacterium
GCAAAGGTACAACTGTTCTACAACTGCAACAACGTGTAATTTATCGAATGCTTACTTTTATCGTCCCCTATTCCCCCCAAAACTCCCGATTTACAAATAATAAAAATGCCCACCCCGGGGAGGGATGGGCATGATGTATGTGTGCCATAGGGGGTCAGATCACGAAGCGCATCGACAGCTTGGCGAAGCGCATGTGCGGACTCTGGAAGAAGCGTGAGAGTTGGTCGGATTCGGCCAACTGCTGCGGTGTGCCCATGGCCAGACCCTCCGACTGTGAGAGGAGCCACAGGGTGTCGGCGGTCTGGAGTGCCATGTCGAGGTCGTGGGTGGAGAGGAGGATGGCTCGCCCCGTGTCGTGGGCCAGGCGTCGCAGCAGGAGCATCATCTCCACCTTGGAGGGGAAATCGAGAAAGGCCGTGGGCTCGTCGAGCAGTATGACGGGTGTCTGCTGCGCCAGTGCCTTGGCTATCATCACCTTCTGTCGCTCGCCGTCCGAGAGGGTATCCACCTCGCGGTTGGCCAGGGCCTCGATGCCTACGAGGCGTATGGCCTCAGCTACAGCCTCGTGGTCGGCATCCTGCAGTCTGCCCCAGAATCCGGTGTAGGGCATGCGACCCATGCCCACCAGATCGCTGACACGCAGTCCGTGCACATCGACGCGGTCGGTCAGCACCACTGCGATGCGTGTGCTGACATCCTTAGGTGTGAGCGTGTCGATGTCGCATCCGTCTATCTCTATGCGGCCCTCGAGTGGAGGTTGAAAGGCGCAGAGTGTACGCAGCAGAGTGCTCTTGCCCGCCCCGTTGGGCCCCAGCAGACAGGTGAGCTGCCCTCCCTCGAGGGTGGCATTCAGACCACGGGCCACCACCTTTTGGCGGTAGCCCGTGGAGAGATGGTGTAGGCGGAGACTACTCATACTTGGGGCAGTAGGTTATGCCGAGATGCTTGTAGAGCTTGAGCATGCGGGGCAGACGCTGCTCAAAGTCGGCAAAGTCCTTCTGCTCCTTGGCCGTCCACTGCACTTCGCTCAGGGCGTCGAGGCGAGGCAGGAGCATGTAGAACACGTGCTGGGGGCAGGTCACATACTCTGTCCAGAGATTGCACTGCGGGCCGAGGATGTACTTAGCCTCCTCCTCGGTGAGGGCATCGGGCACGGGTTCCATGCTGTACACCTTGCTCACGGGCAGATAGCCGCCGATGGCCAGAGGCTGAGCGTGGGTGTTCTTGAGCTGATAGTAGTCGATGTAGCAATTGTCGGTGGGGGTCATGATGACGCGGTGGTGCTGCTTGGCGGCCTGGATGCCGCCCTGGTAGCCACGCCAGCTCATCACGATGGCGTTGGGACTGAGTCCGCCCTCGAGGGTCTCGTCCCATCCGATGAGGTCGCGGCCACGCTCAGCGAGGAATTTCTCCAGTTCCTTGTTGATGTAGGTCTGGAGTTCGCTGTCACGCTTCAGTCCCAGTTCCTGCTTCTTGGCCTGACACTTGGGGCAGTGCTGCCAGCGCACGCGTGGACTCTCGTCGCCACCGATGTGGATATACTTAGAGGGGAATACCTCGCACACCTCGCCCAGCACGGTCTTGAGGAAGGTCATGGTCTCGGGATTGCCTGCGCAGAGCACATCGTCGGCCACTCCCCACAGTCCCCATACGTCGTAGGGACCGCCTGTGCATCCGAGGTGAGGATAGACGTGGAGGGCGGCTATCATGTGGCCGGGGAGGTCGATCTCGGGAATGACGTTGATGTAGCGGTCAGCAGCATACTTGACGATCTCGCGGCACTGCTCCTGGGTGTAGTACATGTCGCGGCCATATTCCTGCTCGTCCCACACCACGGTATTGTGGCCCACCACAGTCTGCTTTCGGATGCAACCCTTGCGGGCCAGTTCGGGCATCGACTTCACCTCGAAGCGCCATCCCTGGTCGTCGGTGATGTGCCAGTGAAACTGATTGACGCCATGCAGAGCCAGCACGTCGAGGTAGCGCTTGATGACGTCGACAGAGAAGAAGTGGCGCGAACAGTCGAGGTGAGAACCGCGGTATTCGAATCGGGGCTCGTCCTGGATGGTGGCCAGGGGCATGGCTATGCTCTTGCTGCCATCGCCCACGCCGATGCTCTTGACGAGGGTCTCGATGCCGCGGAAGATGCCCTCCTCGGTCTTGGCTTCGATGGTGATGCCCTTCTTGCCCACCATGATACGGTAGGCCTCGGCATTGGTGGCGTCCTTGAGACCGAGTCGCAGCATGATGGCAGCCCTCTTGGCCTCCACCTTGTTGGCAGCATCCACGAGGTCGATGCCAGCTATGTCGTGCAGCATGCCCTTGAGCAGTGTGGCATTGGTGGCAAGGCGTGGATTCATGATGTCGTAGGCCAGGATGGCACCATCATTGAGCACAAAGTCGTTGCCCTTCTGCATCTCTATGCTCTGTGGCAGCGGGATGATGCGATAGTCGGTTTGCGCCATGACTGCCGATGACAGTCCGATGAGTGTAGCGCAGAGGATGGATTTCAGATTCTTCATAATGGGTGATTATTTAGGGTAATTGGTCTAATTGGTCTGATTAGTCTGATTGGTCTGATCGGGGTAATTGGTCTAATTAGTCTGATTGGTCTCATTGGCCTAATAGGATTTAGCCCTTGGCTATGCTCTGTGCTACTACATAGCCCATGGTCCAGGCGGCCTGGAGATTGAATCCTCCAGTGACAGCGTCTACGTCGAGGGCCTCGCCGGCAAAGTAGAGACCGGGATGGTGCTTGGCCTCGAGCGTCTTGCTGCTGATGCTATCGAGCGATACGCCTCCGCATGTGACAAACTCCTCCTTGAAGCGGTTCTTGCCGCTCACGGTGTAGACATCCGTGGTGAGGGTGTTGATGAGGCGGTTGAGCAGACGTCCCTGCAGTTCGAGCCATCTGCTGTCGGCCTTGATGCCCGCGCGCTGCAGCAAGTGGAGCCACAGGCGGGCATTGATATGGGTGGGGTGGATGCTTTGTATCTGCTTCTGTGGATGGGTGTGGATGTAGTCGAGCAATTGCTCACGCACGTCGTCAAAGGTGGCTGTGCCCATCCAGTTGATGCTGACCTCGCCCTTGTATCCTCTCTCGGCCAGCAGAGGTGCGGCGTAGGATGAGAGTCGGAGTATGGCTGGTCCGCTCATGCCCCAGTGGGTGATGAGGAGGGGGCCGAGGGCTTTCAGCTTCGTGCCCACCAGTTGTGCCTGTGCCTCGGGCACTACGATGCCCATGAGCGCCTGCAGACTCTTGTCGGGGATGCAGAAGGAGAAGAGGCTGGGGCAGGGTGGGGTGATGGTGAGGTTGAGGCGGTCGAGGAGTTGGAATCCGCGGCCTTGGGGCTGTCCGCCGATGGTCACGACCACGTGTTGGGCCTGGTAGGTGTGGCGTGGGGTGACCACCTCATAGCCACCCTCGATGGGGGTGATGCTCTGGGCTGTGGTGGAGGTGTGGATGCTGACGCCGTGGTGGTGACACAGGCTGGTGAGTGTGCGCACTATTTGCATGGCGTCTTGCGACTGAGGAAAGACGCACTCGTCCTCCTGTGTGACCAGTGCCACGCCCTCGCGCTCAAACCACTGGTAGGTGTCGTGGTGAGAGTGGTGGTGCATGAGGCGCTTCATGAGGCGGTGACCTCTGGGGTAGACCTGCTCGAGGCTGCGCACTTGTGCAAAGGAGTTGGTCAAGTTGCACCTGCCGCCTCCGGTGATGGCCACCTTGGCCAGTGGGCGTGGACCGCGCTCCAGGATGGTGACCTCGAGGTCGGGTCTGAGTCTCTTGAGCTGGATGGCGGCAAAGCATCCCGCAGCTCCTGCTCCGATGATGATGACGCTCTCTGCAGATGAGTGGTGAGGCATTGTGGGGGTGTTAATATGAACAACGGAAAGAACGGAAATAGACTCTCTGAGTTCTTTCCGTTGATTCCGTTGTTGATTAGTCGCTTGGGACCTCTGGCGGATACCTTTATATATATAGTGCTATCCGGTGGTCCTGTTGTTGATTCGAAATGTTAGAACTTGAAACTGTCGCTCTTGACGTAGACGCGGTAGTCCTTGATGGACTCGGGGGCTCCCTCCTCCATGCGGGGCAGAATCTGGAATCCGCTGATGGTCTGGTCCTGGCTAAGGTCGACGATGATGTGGTGGGGGAACTTGACGCCCTGGTTGGTGCTCCAATAGGTGCTCTCCTGAAGGTCGAAGATCTTGTCGCCGGTCTTGTTGCCGCTGGTCACGTCCTCATCGTCGGCATAGGCTATTTGCCAGGGCTCACGCGAGAGGCGCTTGCCATTCTGGTCGAGCAGGTAGAGCTCTGCGATGCAGCAGTATTCGCGGTCCCAGTGACTGTTGAGGGCCTCGATGCAGAAGTAGCGTCCGCTGACGGGCTTGTCAAACTTCACTTCCTGCCATCCGTTGCCCTTCTTGAGGGTGCCGCTCATCACGGGCTTCTCGCCGCTCAGGTCGAGGGTCTGTCCCTCGAGGCGGTGTGTCTTGGGTCCGGCCAGGTTGAGCTTGTCGATGATGGGCTTCTGGAGTCCCTCTACGGATGCCTCCTTGGGACCAACGACGTCGGTCACGATGATTTCGTTCTCGCCCTTCTTGAGCCAGCATCCGGGCATGTAGAGGGTCTGCTGAGGACCAATCTGCCAGAATCGGCCGATGGCATGTCCATTGATGTATACCTGGCCTTTGCCGAAGCGCTCCATGTTGATGAAGGTGTCGCCCACCTTTGAGAGGCGGAATGTGGCGCGGTAGTTACCTCTGACGCCCTCGTGACCCTTGACGGGCACGTACTTCATAGCGCGCTGTGTCTCATAGTCGTCGGGCAGGGGGTAGATGTCCCATCCCTTGAGGTCGATGTTGACCTTGCTGCCTGAGGCGAGCTGATAGGTGAGCTCTACCTTCTTGGTAATGCCCTTGAAGTCCTTGATGGCACGTCCGAAGTTGATGCGTCCGAGAGCCTCCACATAGATGTCGAGCTGGTCGCCTTCGTTGGTGGCGGGGAGCACGACGGTGCTCTCGTGGTTGATGCGGTCTATCTTGCCGATGTACTTGCCGTTGAGGAATATCTGGGCATAGTCGTGAGCCTCGGTCACCTTGAGCACGCTCTCGCTGTCTATCTTGGGTAGTGTGGTGCGATAGAGCATGCATCCCCATCCCTGGTTCATCTCCTCGAAGGTCTTGGTGTCGGTGCTCTTGATGGCCTGTGGCAGGTTGTCGAAGAGGGGGGCCACCTCGGTGAACTGGATGGTGGGTATGCTGATGGTGGCATACTCCTTGGGCACAGCGGGCAGTTTCTTGCCATCGTTGTAGCCGGCCATCATGTTGCGCAGTTCGAAGTATTTGGGAGTGGTCTGACCGGCCTCGTTGATGGGTGCATCATAGTCGTAGGATGTCACATCGGGTGCGAAACCGGGTGAGTTGGCTCCTGCCCAGTGTCCCCAGTTGGTACCACCGTGGGTCATGTAGAGCGAGAATGAGATGCCGCGGTCGAGCATGTCGCGCATACCGTTGACCATAGCCTCGGCGCCGCGGGTCTCATGGCGTCCGCCCCACTTGTCAAACCATCCGCTCCAGAACTCGGAGCACATCAGGGGAGAGTTGGGGCGAAGCTCCTTGAGGCGACGGAACTCATTATCGATGTTGGCACCCGTACCGAAGTTCATGGTCCAGGTCAGGTCGTCGAGTCCGTTCTTGGTGAAGTTGGAACTCCAGTCGCACTGGAAGAGCTCTACCTTGTCAAAACCGCTGCGGCGAATGATGTCGCGCACCTCTGAGATGTAGGGCTTGTCCTCGCCGTATGAGCCGTATTCATTCTCCACCTGCACCATGATGATGGGACCGCCCTTCTCGATGGTGAGGTCGCCAATCTGCTTGCCCACCTCGCGCTCGAATATCTCGAGTCGCTCCATGAAGTAGGGGTCGCGCTCGCGCAGCTTGATGTCCTTCTTCTTGAGCAGCCACCAGGGCAGACCGCCCATCTCCCACTCGGCACAAACGTATGGACCGGGGCGTACGATGACGTACATGCCGTTCTTCTGTGCCAGTTTGATGAAGGCACGCAGGTCGTTGTTGTCGGTGAAGTCAAACTTGCCCTCCTGCTGCTCGTGTATGTTCCAGAAGACGTAGACGCAGAGCGTGTTCATGCCCAGGGCCTTGCACATCTTGATGCGCTGCTCCCAGTAGGGACGAGGTATACGGGGGTAATGTACTTCGGCCGCCTTCACCACGAAGGGCTTGCCATTGAGGAGGAATGTCTTGTCACCGATGCCAAAGCTTTCGCCCTTGTCTGCTGCCCATGCCTGCTGGGTGCCTCCCAGTATCATGCCGGCTCCGAGGGTGAGCGTGAGGGCCATGGTTTTGATGTTGTTTTTCATACGAAAATTAATTGTGCCGTTTTTGGTTATTTCGGCGTTATTTGATT
>CALZKW010000158.1 GCA_945788095.1 uncultured Prevotellaceae bacterium
GGAATTCCCCTAAAAATTGTTGAAAATAGTTGTCGGGTATCAAACTTGGGTTAAGCGAGAGGAGAGGGAATGCTTGCATTCATTATCCCGAGCGTGGTAAGAGTCGGAGATTTCCAAGATATACTTCATCGGTAATAGAAGATATACTTCACCGGCAAAGTAAGATATACTTCACTGGCAAAGTAAGTATATCTTCTCTGAAAATGGGATGGTCTCGAGTAACTGTCCGAAACTGGCTTATAGCGATTTTATCCATTTTTACGTCCTTTTATGGACGACCGGACATCAAAAAGAGCCTATTTCTGCCCCTTCTGACTGCTGGCTGCAGCCCCGGAATGCTGAACGGGTATACTCCGGAATATGTGCCCCCTGGCATTCCCCGTTGTGGGGAGGGCCAGGGGGCACGTTTGTGTTATAGGATGTCCTTGAGTTGGAGGAGGTGGTTGATCTCGTAGGTGACGGGTTCGGGGGAGGCGTAGCGCTCGGGGTGGGGGTTGAAGAAGCACTGGTCGAGGCCGAAGCGTTTGGCTCCCTGAATGTCGGTGATGAAGTTGTCGCCTATCATGAGGGTGGTGGTGGGATCGGCTCCGGTGTGGTCGATGGCATATTGGAAGAAGGTGGTGGAGGGCTTGTTGGCCCCGGCATCTTCGCTGAGGATGATGGTGTGGAAGTGGTCGATGAGTCCGCAGGCGCGGAGTTTCTTGTACTGCACCTCGTGGAAGCCGTTGCTGCACATGTGGAGTCGGTAGCCACGCTGGCGGAGGTAGTCCATGATGTCGAGTGCTCCGTCTACGAGGCCCGACTTGCAGGAACAGAGGTCGAGGAAGACGTCGCTGACCTGGAGGCAGTAGTCCTCTGTGGGGGCGAAGGGGGTGCCGGCTGGTTCCTTAGGGGTGGAGTAGGTGGGCTGTAGGGTGCCGAGGCTGAGGGGGCGGCGGAAGCGCTCCACGATGAGGTAGTCGCGAGTGATGCGCCCGGCTGCATACTCAGTCCAAAGGATGACATTCTCGCGCCAGTAGGGTTTGGTGAAGTCCTCGAGGGTGGGGAAGTAGCGCTCGAGGTGGAAGTGATTGAAGAGTTCGCCCAGGGCTGTCTGTGCATTGCCGTGGGTGTCGTAGAGTGTATCGTCGAAGTCGATGAAGAGGTCGTGGTATTTCATTGTTGCTTTGTTTATTGTAATTGCAAAGGTAAGGAATATTATCAATATATGGGGGTGATGAGTAAAAAAGGAGATGATATTGGTTTATGGGGGAGAGTTTAGGGGGGAGAACGCCCCTTTGGGGCTTGAAGTAAAAAAGGGAGTAAAAGGGAGTAAAAGGGAAGTTATTGGGACGATTGTCCTGTTGCGGAATTCACATAGCGCGCCCCCGCTCGGCACCTCGAAGAGTGACGCTTAGCGAGCGAAGCGGGTCTAAGAACGGGGCAGAAGTTCATAGCCCGATTTTGGGGAGGTCAGTGCTCTGACCAACGGAGGGACGGAGTCGCGCCCTGGGTATACGGGAAAACATACACCTGCGCCCTGAAAGGGCAAAAGAGTAACAGAGGGGCAGCTCGGCGACGAAGGGGCAGCTTCGCAGCTTGCTGAAGAAGACTTTTCACTTTTCGTTTTTCACTTTTCACTCTGAAAGATAAACCATAATTTAACCAATGGTATGGTCGAGTCAAGATAGACCCATATCTCAGTTCAATAAGACCCATATCTCAGCTTCACAGGACCCATATTCTGATGGTGCCAAGACCCATATCCTGTGGCGCTCAGACCCATATCTAAAAATCGGCTATAGTGGTATGACCTGATTGACCATAGTACTCTCCTGATACTCCTCTTTTACGCATCATTCCACGGCACATAAAATCTGCCACAGGAAATGTTACTGTACACTACAAAAAAAATCCCCAGCCGTGGGTGGCTGGGGATGCTATCAGAGTGTGATGACCTTACGGTCTTTACTTTCAAAGCGGGGTAGGGTGGGATTAGCCGTAGATGACCTTGCCGTTCTCGTCCTCGTAGGGAGCGAGGTCCTTGGCATACTGGTTCATGGCACGCAGGCTCATACCCATTGATGAGAAACCACCATCGTGGAAGAGGTTCTGCATGGTCACCTTGCGGGTGTAGTCTGAGAAGAGCATTACGCAGTAGTTTGCGCACTCCTCAGCGCTGGCGTTGCCAAGGGGCGACATCTTGTCGGCGAAGTCCATCATATTCTCGATGTCCTTGATACCCTTACCGGCGGTGGTGGGAGTGGGCGACTGCGAGATGGTGTTGACGCGTACGTTCTTCTCACGGCCGTAGATGTAGCCGAATGAGCGTGCGATGCTCTCGAGCATGCTCTTGGCATCAGCCATATCGTTGTAACCGAAGAAGGTGCGCTGCGAAGCTACGTAGGTGAGAGCTACTACCGAACCGTACTCTGCGATGGCGTCCATCTTCTTGGCCACCTGCAGCATCTTGTGGAATGAGATGGCAGAGATGTCGAGGGTCTTGCCCAGCATGTTGTAGTCCAGGTCGTCGTAGGTGCGGTGCTTGCGCACGTTGGGGCTCATACCGATAGAGTGGAGCACGAAGTCGATGGGACCGCCCAGAGCCTCTACTGACTCGGCGAATACCTTCTGGAGATCCTCCACTGAGGTTGCATCAGCTGCGATGACCTTGGCACCGAGCTTCTCACCCAGTTCGTTGACGCTACCCATGCGCAGAGCCATGGCGGTGTTGCTGAGAGTAATGGTGGCGCCCTCCTCGACAGCCTTTACGGCCACCTTCCAGGCGATTGATTCTTCATTGAGTGCGCCGAAGATAATTCCGCGCTTACCTTTCAAGAGATTGTGCATACTTAAATCTATTATCTGTTAAAAACGGCACAAAATTACTGCTTTTGTGCAATATAGCCAAGGGAAACTGCACAAAAATAGTGTTTCGCTTGTCGTTTAGCTTAAAAAGGGCTACTTTTGCCGATGTAACCAAATACTATATACAGCATCATGACACATTATATATATAAATATAGCATGCTGGCCCTCATGCTGCTCATGGCCCCATCGGTGGCGGCCAAGAGCAAGACGGAGGGCCACACCATCAAGGCCGTTGAGGCTGTCAACGTCACCTCGCCACAGGGCTGTGCACCCCGACTGCCGTGGCAACTGATGGTGAGTTATGCTGATGGCACCAAGGCATGGCGCCAGGTGCGCTGGACCAACCAGGCCCTCGCCACCGAGCAGCAGCAGGCCCAGCACCAGGTGGGCGATACCTACACCGTAAGCGGCTACATCACGGGCGACCAGACCACCACGAGCGGATACCCCGTCACGGCCACCGTTACCGTCACCTCTGATCCATGGGCCACACCCGCCCCGCAGCCCAAGGCCCAACCGCTGCCTCTCTACTGTGTACGCCTCGTGGGCAACAACCGCCTGACGAGTAATCGCGACCTCGACATTGCCACCATCCTGTCGTGGGACGTGGCACAGCAGCTCTACAACTACCGCGACACCTATGGCCTCCCCACCGATGGTTATCCCAAGGCCGACGGGTGGGACTCACCGACCACCAAACTCAAGGGCCACGGATCGGGTCACTACATGTCTGCCCTTGCCTTTGCCTTCCTCTCGGCCACCGACAGCCGTCAGCAGCAGGAACTCTACAATCGCATAGAGCGCATGGTGAGCGAACTGCGCCAATGCCAAGAGCGCACCTTCGTGTGGAGCGATTCGCTGGGGCGCTATTTTGAGGCGCGCGACTATGCCCCCGAAGACCAGCTGCACCAGATGAAGGGCAACTGGGAGGCCTTCGACAGCTACAAGAAGGACTACCGCCACTATGGCTACGGCTATCTCAACGCCATCCCCGCGGCCCATCCCGCCCTCATCGAGTGCTACCGCGCCTACAACAATGAGGAGTGGGTGTGGGCGCCCTACTATACCATACACAAGCAGTTGGCCGGACTCATCGACATCGCCAATGCCATGCAGCAGTATACCGATGCCGACCCCGTGCATACGCTCATCGGGACGACCCAGCAGATGCAGCCCGCCGAGGTGGGAGCCAAGGCCCTGCTCATAGCCAAGGACATGGGACTGTGGGTGTGGAACCGCCTGCACTACCGCACCTATGTCCAGACCTCAGGCACGAAGGCTGAGCGCCAGGCACGCCCCGGCAATCGCTACGAGATGTGGAACATGTACATAGCCGGCGAGGTGGGCGGCATGGCCGAGTCGCTGGCCCGCCTGAGCGAGATGGTGGATGCGCCTATGGACAAGGCCCGTCTGCTCGAGGCCAGCAACTACTTCGACGCACCTGCCTTCTTCGATCCTCTGGCCCACAACATCGACGACATACGCACCCGCCATGCCAACCAGCACATACCCATGATCACCGGAGCCCTGCGCTCCTACCGCAGCAATGCCCAGCCCCAGTATTATCACCTGGCCTACAACTTCTGGCACATGGTCATGGGCCGCTATATGTATGCCATGGGAGGCGTGGGCAATGGTGAGATGTTTCGTCAGCCGTATACACAGATACTCTCCATGAACACCAATGTGCAGAGTGATTATGAGCGCAACATGCATCCCAACCCCGATATCAATGAGACATGCTGCGCCTACAACCTGGCCAAACTGACCCGCGAACTCAATGGCTACGACCCCGACGATGCCGCCTACATGGACTACTACGAGCGTGTGCTCTACAACCAGATCGTGGGGTCGCTCCATCCCACTCACTATGGCTGCACCTACCAGTATGCCGTGGGTATGAATGCGCGCAAACCCTTTGGCAACGAGACGCCCCAGAGCACCTGCTGTGGCGGTACGGGAGCCGAGAATCATGTGCGCTATCAGGAGGCCGCCTACTACGTGTCCGACTCCACCCTCTGGGTGGCTCTCTACCTGCCCACCGAGGCTGTGTGGAGCGACAAGAAGGTGGTCGTCAGCCAGCAGTGTGAATGGCCCGCAGAGCGCTCCGTCATCACCGTCAGCGAGGGTGGCAGGGCCTTTGCCATGAAGTTGCGCGTGCCCTATTGGGCCACCGAGGGCTTCGACATACGCCTCAACGGACAGTCCGTCAGCAGCAGTTACCGCCCCTCATCGTATGTCGAGATACCCCGCCGCACATGGAGCGCTACGGACACCATAGAGGTCGTCATGCCCTTCACCAAGCATATCCATTGGGGGCCCGACAAGATGGACATCGCCGCCACGGGTAAGAACCAGACACAGACCACCTTCACCCCCCAGTGGGTGGGCGCCCTGATGTATGGCCCCTTGGTTATGGCCACCAGCGACGTGCGTTCGTGGCAGGAGGCCGATGTCCGTCTCTCGTCTGATCTGCGCGAGGTGACACCCCTCGGTGCCTCGGCTGATGCAGGCACTAATGGGCATCTTTATGCTATGACGCTCCAGAGTGGCGACCGCACGCTGAGCTTCACCCCCGACTACTACCAGACTGACCACGCCACCCACTACCTGCGCCTCGATATGGCCGACACTCGAGGCAAGACCAGCAAGCGGGGTGGGGCAGACTTGCAGCCATTGCAGAGCATGCTCCGGATGGCCCACGAGCGTCAGCAGGCCCAGCAGGCCTGGGAGGCTCTGAGTGAGAAGGTGCCGGCCTATGCCCCATGGGCGCCCCATGGCTATGCACGCATGCAGCAGGCTGTGGCAGAGGTCGACAAGGTGGTGACCCGTGGTGCGCGAGCCAGTCAGCAGCAGGCCGACGAGGCCCTGACAGCTCTCAATGCAGCCCTCAACACGATGCGCCCCGGCAACCTGGCCGAGCCCGAGGATCTGGCTCCTCTGCTCACCCTCCTCGCTGAGGTACGTCAGCACCAGGACCCCTCTGATGCCCAGCGCGAGGCTATCGCTTACGCCGACATGGTGGTGCAGTATGTCAACCAGGGCAGCGGTACGAAGGACTTGATAGATAAGGCAATAGAAAGATTACAAACAATAAACAATAAATAGATATGAACAGAATCGACGACACAACAATGGACATGCTCGTGGCTCTGGCTGAGGCTTGCGAGGGAAGAATGGAGGTCAACTACGATGGCATCACGGCCATCACCACCAACGACGACCTCGAGGTGACCGTAGAGATGGCCGATGGCCGTCGCCTCCGCCCCGAGGAGTGTGATGCCCGCCAGCTCGAGAACGCCGTCTTCGAATGGCGCCAGCAGCATCCCGGCTTCTTCCAGCGCATCCTGGGAGCCATGATGTAGGCCCATGCTAACAGCATAGTGGGTGAGAGAGCTTAGGCTTCTCTCCCCCTTTTTCTTTGGGTTAGTCGCTTTAGATGTTGTGAGATTGTTGTAAATTGGAGTTTATCAGGGAGAACGCCCCTCTGGGGCTTGAAGTAAACGTCGGTTCATCCCCGAATTGCGTTGGTATTGTCATGTAGCCCGAGCAGTAGCAGTGTA
>CALZKW010000159.1 GCA_945788095.1 uncultured Prevotellaceae bacterium
GCTACCTTGGCTTTATCTCCCTATCCGACCAACGGGAAAAGCGGAAGAACCATATTTTTATCATATATGGTCTGGTCTCGCAGACTATGCAGTCTGTGGATGTGGCATATATGGTCTGTCAGAACAGACTATATGGGCTGTCGAGAATAAGCACAACTGGCTTGATTGGCCCAATTAGCCCAATTGGCCTTATTAGTCTAATTAACACCCTAATAACCTCACATCCTTATATATATCTTGTGCTTGTGGAGCGCGTAGGCCAGGATGCCCACGAGGAAGACGAGGGTGAGACCATAGGCCACGGATACCCACTCGGGGGAGATGGGCAGACGGGCGTAGAGCTGGGGCAGGGTAGCATTGAGGTGGAAGTAGCGGAAACCGGAGGCTATGAGGCGGCCACCCACGTAGAGGGCTATGGCGTTGAGGCCAAACCACTCGAAGGGGCGGCTCCAGAGCCTGAGGCCCACCACGTCGACCACGATGGTCAGCAGGGTGAGCAGCAGAGTGGCGATGCCCACGGTGTAGCACACGTAGCTGGGCGACCACACGGCCTTGTTCCAGGGCTGGTAGGGGTGGATGAGGATGCCCGCAGCTATCATCACCAGGGCGAAGGCTGTGAGGCGGAGCAACTTGACGGGCATCTTCTCGCCGCGCTTGATGATCATGCCCACGAGCACGCCCAGCAGGGTGTGTGTCGTGCCCGAGATGGTGCCAAGCAGGCCCTCAGGATCGATGGGGCTCTTGGTGTAGAGGTGGTCGAGGGTGAAGACGGCCTTGTCGACGACGGCGGCCAGGTTGCTCGCATCGCGGGCATAGCCGTTGCCCAGATGGAGCAGCGCGGCATAGACTACGAGCAGCACCACGGCTGCGGCAGTGATGGTACGGCGGCTCCCCCTGGCCCAGAGCACGATGAATGAGGCACAGGCATAGCAGAGAGCGATGCGCTGGAGCACACCGGGTATGCGGATGTGGGCCAATATGTCGCTGTCGCCACGCACCAGCATATCCCATCCGCAGAGCAGGATGCCCAGCACAAAGAGTTTCACGGTGCGCTTGATGATCTTGCCGTAGGTCTGCCACGAGGGCGAGGCTATCTGCTTGGAGAGCGAGAAGGTGATGCTCACGCCCACCATGAAGAGGAAGAAGGGAAAGATGAGATCGCAACAGGTGACGCCATTCCATTCCGAGTGGGTCAGTTGCTCGAAGTGCTTCGAGCCTACACCATTGTTGACCACAATCATAGCCATGATTGTGAAGCCACGCAGGATGTCGAGAGAAAGTAATCGTTTCATTTACAATTTACTATTTACCATTTACAATTTGCTAATGATCAAATAACAAACGTTGACTGTTTACCATTGAGCGCCTTCACGCACTCCACGGCGAGATCCACAGCCTGGGGGGAAGATAGGGCGGAGTAGGTGGTCTGCTGCAGCGTCCAGGGCTCCTCGATGGCATACCAGTCGATGGTCAGGGCAGGGTTGTCCTTGGGTGGTGTGCTGGAGTTGCCCACAGGGAGCATGGGCAGACGTCCGTGTAGCTCGTCGCTGAGGATGCTGTAGAAGTGGTCCCAGCGCTTATGGTAGAAGTCGCGCAGCAGTCCGCTCCACTCTTTATGGGCATAGTCGCGCAGTTTGCCCGTGTCGGCACAGTATCGGTTGCCCCATGTGGTGATCTGCACGCGTGCATTCCATTCGTAGAGTCTGCTCTCCTCGGGGGTGTGGGCCAGGGCCCTGGCCTGCTCTATCCAGCGCCCCACACAGAATTCGCGGCGCGTGCTGAGCAGCGAGTCCTGCATGAGCAGCAGGGTGAGAAACTCGCGGCGATGCTCCTCAAAGGCCTCCACGGAGTGGCTCTTGAAGTCGGCTATCGACTGATGGTAGACCACGCGTGCTCGATCGGCTATGGCCTGGCGGGTGATGTCGACGATGTCGTAGGCAAAGTTGTCGTAGGCAGCCTCGTTGAGTCGGCCTTCAGTCTGGGCCTGCACTACCTGTGGTGCGGCCTGTGCCATGAGCTGGGCAGCCCGGAGGGTGGAGGCGGGGTCATAGTAGCCCACCATCTTGCTCCAGCTCGAGGCCTGGTAGGTCTGCATCGAGGGTCGCCCACAGAAGATACTCTCGCTGGGGCCCTGCTGGTTGTTGCCTCGCGGACAGTTGTAGATGGTGCCCCCCAGCAGTTGCCAGGCCTCGCGGGCCTGGGGCAGGGACATGCCATAGCGCATCTGGGCATAGCGGGCCAGCCACTCGTTGCGGTCCACTCGCTCGGGGCGCCAGGGCAGTTCGCACATCAGTTCGTACATCATGGGGTTGGTCTCTATGCCCTCCATGGTGAGTCCGATGCCCTTCATGTGGGTGGCCAGGGGGTGTGTGCGTGTCTGGTAGAAATTCTCTAACAACTGGTCCATACGTCCGTGCAGACCGATGTTGCCACCGAAGTTTTCGAGCAGACAGAAGAGCCAGTGGTGGGGGCCGTATCCCTGTTCGCGCTGCCAGATGCTGGGTATGCCCCACATGGGTCGGCACTCGCTGAAGAGGTCGAGCACGAGGATGTCGGCGGGCTCTATGGCAGCGAGCATCTCCTCGCGCGGGTTCTCGGTCCATCCCTGCACCACCCACGTAGCCTTAGGGTTGGCGGCCTTCATGTGTGATAGTATGGCCTTTCCTGCTGCCCCGAAGTCCATGTCCTTGGGCAGATGGGATGCCTCGTGGAAGGGGTCCATGGAGTAGTAGTCCGCCGTGCCGTAGAGTCGTGTGGCCTCCTCGTAGTAGAGTCGGGCATAGGTGGCAAAGCGTGGATCGCCGGGCATGAGCATACCGGGGCGTGTGTATCCGTTCCAGCGTTTGATGGTGCTCTGGGCCGACTCGCCGCTGTCCTTGCCTCTGACTATCTCCTCTGCGGGATGGCTCGCCATCTGCGAGGGCACCATGCCGCTGTAGCCCGGCAGCACGGGCTTCATCCCATACTCCCTCATCCTGGCCAGTATCTTGCGCTGCAGGTCCTCGTGGTCTTGGTACCACGACAGGGGGAGCGGTCCGCCCCATCCCTCCAGGTTGTTCATCTCCCACCATGCCAGAAAGGCCGGTCCAGCTACGAACCGCCCTATCTCCTCCTCGCTGTATCCGAGTCGGAGCAGAAGGTTGCGCCACACACACTCCACGCCCACAGCGGCCAGGGGCATGTTGATGCCATGCAGGGCCATCCAGTCTATCTCCCTCTCCCAGCGCTCCCAGTCCCAGAAGGCCATGGAGTAGGAGAAGGTGCAGTAGTTCAGATTGTAGCGCAGACGCAGATGCGTGGCATGGCGCTCGGGGGTGCTAATGCTCGGCAGGGTCTTGGGCAAGGGAGCCTGCATGCAGTTCCATGTCAGGTGTATGCCGCAGTAGTATTTCAGATACCAGTTGACGCCCACGGCCGCCGACACATAGTCGCTGGCCTCTATCATGGGGCGTGCTCCTTGCTGCGAGAGCCTGAAGTAGTCCTCTGTTGTGCCCTTGCTCTTGGCTATACGCACCATGATGCGCTTGCTGGCACCCTTGTCGATGCGCTCCAGCAGGTCGTCGATGGGTGTAGCATTGGCTGCCAGTGTGCCCAGGAGGAGGGCCACGAGCAATACTATAAACTTCGTGAATTGGTTTTTCATGCTGCAAATATACGCCTTTTGCAGTAGTTTTCAATTTCTCATCCCCATATTTCCATATAAAAGCGGTAACTTTGCCGTCAATATCAATACAATCGAACAAATCAGAAGAATGAAGAAAGTATTACAGAAGAAGTCATCGCGCATCGTGCTCGAGTATCTGGGCATCTTCCTGGGTTGTCTCATCACGAGTGTCGCCTTCACCTTCCTCATCAACCCCTACAAACTGGTGCCCGGAGGAGTCTACGGCTCCAGCATCGTGCTCCACAATCTCTTTCCCGCCCTCCAGGTAGGTACCTTCAGCTATATGATCAGCATACCGCTGTTGCTGCTGTCCTACTTCTTGCTGGGCAAGAACATCGGAGCGCGCACCCTCATGGCTACCCTCATCACACCTGCCATGATGAACGGCCTCTCGGCTCTGGCCTATTCCACCCCCGAGGCGCTTCAGGCTCTCGACCCCCATCAGCTCTGCGGCGGCTATCTCGACTGCTCCAACGACATGATTGTGGCCGTCATCATCGGGTCGGTGCTCATTGGTGTGGGCGAGGGACTCCTGATGCGCTGCAAGGCCACCTCCGGCGGTTCGGACATCGTGGCCATGCTGCTCCACAAGTATCTGCGTGTCCGCTTCTCGCGTGCCCTTATGGGCATCGACGCCACCGTCATCACCATCGGTATGGTGGTCATCGGCCTGGGCATCGGCGACCAGGCCCCCGCCCACAATGCGCTCATCCTGGCCGGCTACTCGCTCATCTGCATCTGGCTCATGTCCACCACGGTGGCATACATCATAGCCGGATCGAAGAACAACAAACTCATGTTTGTAGTCACCGACGACGACTGTAAGGAGGCCGTACGCCAGTTTGTGCTCCACAAACTCGACCGTACCGCCACCTCCATCGAGAGCCACGGTCTCTACTCTCAGAAGAACAAATGCACCCTCATGATGGTGGTGCGTCTGCGCGAGGTCGACCTCTTCACCACCTCCATCATGGAGATCGACCCCGGAGCCTTCGTCATCGTTACCGATGCCTACGACGCCTACGGCAATCGCTGGAAAGCCTTCCCCAAGAAGAATGCCTTGCAGCTTAGTTAAGGGCGTTTTTAAGGGTAATTAAGGGTATGAAAGGGGAGTATTATAAAGGGCTTTTAAGGGCGTAAAAGGGGAGTTAAAGGGCCTTAAATGGATGTCACGCCTGTGAACATCTGCAAGACATTCGTCCCTTTAACTCCCTTTTAACACCCCTTTTCTGCCCTTTATTACCCTTAACAAAAACTCCCCTTTTCTGCCCTTTATAGCCCTAACGATAAAAGGACGCCTCACGTGGCGTCCTTTTGTTATCTCTTCCATTCGAAGTGCTGATAGTCCTTGATGGTGCGCCATGCACCGCCCCAGAAGAAGCCTTGCTGGGTGAAGGCCTTGTAGCAGGCATCGCTGTGGTCTATCATGTGAGCCTTGCGGGGGGTACGCTTGGCATAGGCCTTGGCCTCTGGAGTGTTGGGCTCCACCTTTAGGATGCCACCCTGGGCATTGATCTTCACATAGGGGTTGTGCAGTGGGTTGATGTCCACGGCCAGTCCGCGGGCATGGCGTGAGAGGGTCTTGCCACCCGTCACGGCACGATAGCAGAAGCACGACGAGTTGTTGTGGCTCATCGATACCTCGTCGTTGGCTCCGAAGTCGTCGATGAGACGAATGGATGCTATGGGGTAGTGAGCCAAGAAGAGTTCGGTGAAGACGTCGATGAGCTTCTGTGCGATGATCTTGTGGCACACCATCTCGCCGCACACGATACGTCCGTTGTAGTCGTAGTGGACCAGGTGGAGGTATCTGAGGTCGGCCAGGGGGATGGGGCACTCGTCCTTGTACGATCCGCCCTCGCGCATGCGCTTCTCTGTAGCCTCGTCGATGGGGGTGATGGCAAAGAGGGCCGCGAGTTCGTCAGTGCTCTGCCCCGGGCGCAGTGTGATGGTCTGGCCGCGCTGCCATTCCTGTTCTTGTTGCTTCTCGATGTGTGTAGTCTCTGTCTGTCGGTAAGCCTGACTGATAGTCAGCCCCCCGAGCATGATGGATGCTATGAGTATTAACCGCTTCATGGATAGGTAAATATGAAAAGTTTGGCTGCAAAGGTAGTAAAAAATAGTATGGAAATGCCTGCCCAATCATTATTTATGCTACATTGGCACGCAAATGGGCAAAGTGATGCAGACACACACCAACGTAAATCGTAAATAATCTATGTTATGAAAAAGACAATTCTTCTCTTATTTGCCATGCTCCATTTTACTTGTCATAAAAAGAAGTGAGACCTCATCGTATCCTGTTCTTCAGTGAGGCCTTCGACTGCCCAGATAACGAAACAAGATAGACGAAAGCCTCACCTTGATCGTATATCGGGTTGTGATAATACGAAATCAAGGGAGTACTTCCTCTACCAGTTCCTATTATCTTTAGTGAAGGTGTCGAAGTTTCACTGCGTGGAACGAGGTATGGAATGCACTTCCAAATTATGTCTGCAAACGCTATGATGCGAATGCAGGTGAAAATTACTAAAAAAAATATGGATTTTCAACGGTTTATGGGCTTCATGAAGCGAAAAACCATGAAATTTAACGCTATATTGCCATTAAAATGGCAGAATACGGCTGACATTGTG
>CALZKW010000160.1 GCA_945788095.1 uncultured Prevotellaceae bacterium
GCCGTACAAAGCAGTTTGGGGGATTTTTTTGTTTCTTATGCAAAGATACAAAAAATCTATGACACTGGCAATCAAATCGTTAGATTTGTTTGAACTAATTTGCGACTATCCCTATATATTTTGCCCCCGCAGACTATACATGCCACTGCCACAGACCATACACTCTGTGTGGATACACTATATATGCCACGGAGCCCCCCTCCCGAAACAAAAAAAAAGAGGCACACCGGCGTAGCGGCATACCTCTGACAATGTAATAAATGTGTGCGTCTTTACTGTATCTCCGACTCGAGCTCTACGCCGGCCTTAAACTTCACCACCTTGCGGGCAGGAATGGTGATGGGCTCGCGGGTAGAGGGATTCACACCCTGACGCTCAGGACGCTCGGCTACCGAGAAGGTGCCAAATCCGAGGATAGCCACCTTGTCACCATCACGCAGAGCATCGGTGATGGCATCGAGAGTAGCCTCGAGGGCCTTGCGTGAATCCACCTTGCTGAGAGCAGCTACGTCCGAGATACGATTGATAAGGTCTGTCTTTGTCATAACGAAATGCAATTTAGTTGGTTGTACGATGGCGCAAATTTAATAAACTTCGGCGGTAAGGCAAGCAAAGGGGAGGCGAAAACTACGTTTTTTCGGCATTTTTAGGCACTATTAAGGGCATTTTGGCTCGTCGTGTGCAATTAATTATGTATTTTTGCCGCCAAATTTTAACGACACATATCTATTATCACTATGAACAATATGCCTCCCGTAACGAAGAACCTGCTCATCATCAACGCCCTCGTGGCGCTGGCATCAGTGGTGCTCTACCGCTACGGCATCGACCTCTTCAAACTCTTCGGGCTCCACTTCATCATCGCTCCCGACTTTCACCCCCACCAGCTCGTCACCTACATGTTCCTCCACGGAGGATACGCAGCCTCGGCTGGGGTCATCACGGGCGTGGACATCCAGGGTGTGCTGATGCACCTCTTCTTCAATATGTTCGCCCTCTGGATGTTCGGACGAGTCATGGAGCAGGTCTTCGGCTCCAAGCGTTTCCTCATCTACTACATGGTGTGCGGCATCGGAGCCGGCATCTGCCAGGAGATAGCACAGGCCGGACACTACTGGCTCACCGTTAGCGAGATACTCTCCGACATTGAGGCCAAAACCGGACAGGTCATGACCTACTCGCAGCTCTACCACCTCGAAGATTTCCGCGAGCAGTTCAACTACTGGTCCACGGTGGGTGCATCGGGTGCCGTCTACGGCATCCTGCTCTCCTTTGGGATGAGTTTCCCCAACGAGCGCATGTTCATCATCCCCATCCCCGTGCCCATCAAGGCCAAGTTTTTCGTGGTGGGATATGCCGTCATCGAACTCTTCCAGGCTCTCACCTCGAGTGGTGACGGCGTGGCTCACGTGGCCCACCTCGGAGGTATGCTCTTCGGCTTCTTCCTCATCGTCTACTGGCGCAAGCACGGACGCGGAGGCGGCACCTACATGGGAGGCCAGCACTGGGACGGTTACGAGATACGCGACAAGAAGTCGTGGTGGGAGCGCACCAAGGAGCGCCTCACCAAGCGCACCTCGATGCACGTACACCAAGGCGACCGAAACCACGATGAAATGGACAAAAATGAGCGCCACGCCAAGGCCGACAAGGAGATAGACGCCATCCTCGACAAGGTGAAGAAGCACGGCTATGGCGCACTGAGCGAGGAGGAAAAGCGCAAACTCTTCAATGCCAGCGGCAGAAAGTGAGGAGCGATGAAGAAGTTCCTCGTATTCATACTCATCATCATCAACATGACAGCCATCCTCGCCCTGTGGGGATGCTGCCTCTCCACCTATGCCAACCCCGCAACCCATCCACGCATGGCCATCGTAGGGTTGGCATTTCCCGTCATACTGGTTGCCAATGTAGCCATGATTTTGCCCTGGCTCCTGGTGCGCAAACGCCTCATAATGCTCCCCCTTGTGGGTATAGGAGTCTGCTACACATTCATACGCGATTATTGCCCATTTAATCGCACAAAAGAGGTGTCAGAAGGGGCCATCAAGGTCATCACCTGGAACTGCCATGCCTACGGCAACGCCACAGGGGCGTCAGCCGATGAGAAATGGGCCAATGAGTTGACCTCGTACAACTATCTCAAGGAGTGCAAGGCAGACATCATCTGCCTGCAGGAGGCCAATGGAGCCGATCACGAAGAGCGCAACGCCTTTGAGCAGAGCATGGACTCGGCCGGCTACGAGAAGGTGGCCACCAACGGACTGACCGTATTCACCAAATACCACATAGCCGACACCACCGACGTGCGCTACCACTCGCGAGGCAGCAACAGCAGTCTGGTGTGTACCCTGACACGGGCCAACGACACCCTGCTGCTCATCAACAACCACTTCGAGAGCGACCAGATATCCACCGACCATGAGGCCGACTACCACGACGCCATCACCAATCCCAACGAGTCGAACCTCAAAGCTCTGGGCATAACCTTCGTAGACCTGCTCTCCGAGGCAGCCAGCGTCAGAAGCCAGCAGATAGACTCTGTGGCAACCCTCGTGCAGGAGCATCAGGGCTGGCACATCATCGTGTGCGGCGACTTCAACGACACCCCCATCTCATACTCCTACCAAGAGATGAAAAAACACCTGAGCCCTGCCTACCGAGAGGCCGGCAACGGCATCGGACTGACGTACAACAAAAAGAAATTTCCCGTCAGAATAGACCACCTTTTCTGTTCTAAAAACCTAAAGGCCGAGCGCGCCGAAGTGGACACCTCGATAGCCACTTCGGACCACTACCCCGTCGTCTTTTGGCTCAAAAAGTAGTAAAATCCCCCCATTTCCTTAAATATATTAGGAGAAACGGCTTAAAATCAATAAAAAGCCGTATATTTGCGTGCTCTATGTGCAGACGCGAAGAAACTAATATAATAATCAAATAAAAAATTCTAAACAAAAATGCAAAACAAAGGATTTGTAAAGCTTATCGCAGTCCTGCTGACACTGATTTGCATCTTCTACATGAGTTTCAGCGTGGTGACCAACCACTACGAGACCAAGGCAGAGGAGATTGCAGCAGCTCAGGGCCAGGAGGCAGGCGATCGTTATCTCGACTCTGTGCTCAATGCCAAAGTCTATGTAGGCAACACACTCAAGGAGTGCCGCGAAATGGGTATCGGCCTCGGCCTCGACCTCAAGGGCGGTATGAACGTCATCCTCGAGGTGAGCGTGCCCGATGTAGTAAAGGCCCTCTCTGACCACAAGGAGAACACCAACGAGAACTTCCGCAAGGCATGCGACATCGCCGAGAAGGAAAGCGCTGGTAGCCAGAGCGACTTTATCACCGTGTTTATCAATGAGTACAAGAAGCTCGCTGGCAACGACGCTCGCCTGGCTGAAATCTTCGCCACACAGCAGCTGCGTGACCGCGTCAACGCTTCGACCTCAAACAAGGATATCGAGAACGTGCTCCGCGAGGAGGTAGACGCTGCCATTGAAAACTCACACAACGTGCTCCGCAGCCGTATCGACCAGTTTGGTGTGGCTCAGCCCAACATCCAGGCTCTCGAGGGCCAGCAGGGCCGCATCATGATCGAGATGCCCGGTATCAAGGAGCCCGAGCGTGTGCGCAAGCTGCTCCAGGGTAGCGCCAACCTCGAGTTCTGGGAGACCTATGAGGGCAGCCAGGTGGCCAACTACCTGCAGACTCTCGACGAGCGTCTCGCTGCTAAGCTCAACGGCACTGCCGACGAGACCAAGGAGGACACTGCTGCTGTAGTGGCTGAGGCAGAGGCTGCCGACACCACCCTCGTGGCTGAGGCTAAGGCTGACACCACCAAGAGCGACCTCGCAGCTGCTGTCAAGAGCGGCAACGACGAGCCCAAGGCCGGTGCTGGCATGAGCGCTGCCGACATCGAGAAGGCACACAAGGAGCACCCCCTCCTCTCTCGCCTCATGGTATACCCCAATGGTTGCACCGTAGGTGTGGCCAACAAGCTCGACATCGACACCATCTCTGCCCTCCTCGCATCACCCGAGGCTAAGCAGATTCTCCCCGGCGACCTCAGCCTCAAGTGGGCCGTTAAGGGTCGTGGCGAAGGTGAGCAGTCAAGCATCTACGAGCTCTATGCCATCAAGGTGCCCCACGATGGTCACGCTCCCCTCGAGGGCGATGTCATCAGCACCGCAAGCGATGAATTCGACCAGAATGGCCACCCCTGCGTAAGCATGACCATGAACGCTGACGGCGCTCGTCGCTGGGCAGCTCTGACCAAGGCCAACATCAAGCGTAGCGTAGCCATCGTGCTCGACGACCGCGTATATAGCGCACCCGTGGTGCAGAACGAGATTACCGGCGGTAACTCACAGATCACCGGTAACTTCACCGTACAGGACACCAAGGACCTCAGCAACGTGCTCCGCAGCGGTAAGATGCCCGCTCCCGCCAAGATCGTAAGCGAGGAGATCGTAGGTCCCTCACTCGGTGCCGAGTCTATCCAGCAGGGTATCTGGAGCTGCGTCATCGCATTCGTTATCCTGATGCTCTACATGATCATGATGTACGGCTTCACCCCCGGTATGGTGGCCAACTGTGCCCTCATCGTCAACCTCTTCTTCACCGTAGGTATCCTCACCAGCTTCCAGGCTGCTCTGACCATGAGCGGTATCGCCGGTATGGTGCTCTCACTCGGTATGGCTGTGGATGCCAACGTGCTTATCTACGAGCGTACCAAGGAGGAGATGAAGGCTGGCAAGAAGGTGCGCGAGGCTCTTGCTGCTGGTTACAACAACGCATTCAGCGCCATCTTCGACTCTAACCTCACCTCTATCATCACGGGTATCATCCTCTATGTATTCGGTGCAGGTCCTATCCGCGGTTTCGCTCTGACCCTGATCATCGGTATCATCGTCAGCTTCTTCACCGCTGTATTCCTCACACGTATCGTATACGAGGGACGCATGGCTAAGGACAAGTGGCTCAACCTCACCTTCACCACCTCTATCGGTAGCAAGTTCTTCCAGAACCCCAACTACAAGTTCATGAGCGCCTACAAGCGCAGCTTTGCCATCTTCGGTGTGCTCGCAGTAGCCAGCATCGCTGTGATGTCTACCCGCGGTTTCAGCAAGAGTATCGACTTCACCGGTGGTCGCAACTTCGTAGTCGTATTCGATGAGAACGTATCACCCGAGACCGTACGTCCCGTACTCGAGAAGGCATTCCCCGAGAGCAACACCAGCGCCATCGCACTGGGTACCGAGGGCAAGACCATCCGTATCTCTACCAACTACCGCATCGAGGAGAACGGCGTAGAGGTAGACAGCGAGATCGAGGCTAAGCTCCACGGCGCACTCAAGGAGGCAGGTCTCGTGTCATGCGACGCAGCCACCTTCATCAACCGCGACGTACGCGAGGGCGGCTCTATCATCTCAAGCCAGAAGGTAGGTCCCTCAGTGGCTAAGTCTATCACCCGCGGCGCATTCATCAGCGTATGCCTCGCCTTCGTGGCCATCTTCGTGTACATCCTCGCACGTTTCCGCAACTGGGCATTCTCTGTAGGTGCTATCACCGCTCTGATCATCGACATCATCCTCACCCTCGGTATGTATGCCATCTGCTGGGGCTGGATGCCTTTCTCACTCGAGATCGACCAGACCTTCATCGGTGCCGTGCTGACCGCTATCGGTTACTCTATCAACGACAAGGTGGTAGTATTCGACCGTATCCGCGAGTTCATCACTCTCCATCCCAAGCGTGACCGTCAGCAGCTGTTCAACACCTCCCTGAACACCACTCTGACACGTACCATCAACACCTCGGTATCTACCTTCATCGTACTGGCAGTAATCTTCTGCCTCGGTGGTGCCAGCATCCGTAGCTTCGCATTCGCCATGATCCTGGGTGTTATCTTCGGTACACTCTCGTCTATCTTCGTGGCAGCTCCCACAGCTTACCTCACCATGGGTAAGACCATCAAGGAGAACGAGGAATAATAGATCACCTCTCCCACGCGTGTGTATAATATTAAGATGTATACGCACAAAAGGGAAAACCATAATGAAGCCCTCATCGGAGTAACATCCGGTGAGGGTTTCTTCTTATTTTTATGCCAAATTGTAGGTAGTTATAATTTATTTGCTTACCTTTGCGTCTAATAAGCGTAAAAAGATGAAAGGCTCCTGTAGTTCAATGGATAGAACAACGGTTTCCTAAACCGTCGATCCGGGTTC
>CALZKW010000161.1 GCA_945788095.1 uncultured Prevotellaceae bacterium
GGGGCTTGCCCCTACGTATTGGGGGTATCTCCTCCTTTCGCTCTGTAGGAGCGACCTAACCATAACGTGTTAGTTAGGAGGCCCTTACAGGGCCAAAGGAGAGGGGGGAAATGGCATACGTAGGGTTGACACCCTACGCTAATCTATAGCGACCCTTACAGGGTCTGAAACCCTCTGAAACCCCTCTGAAACCAGCCCTTTAGGGCGTCTGAAACCCTCTGAAACCCCTCTGAAACCACCATACAGGGTCTTGATTTCCCCGGACAGCAATAAAACCATAACTTCCCCCTTGTTCATCTCACCACTTCATGCATTGGTATATCGTGGGCATCGGCGGGGATGCTCTCTACGAATTGGAAGGGGAAGCAGATGCCCACCTTGCGGGCGTGGGGTAGGCGGGCCAGCAGACGGTCATAGTAGCCCTTGCCTCGGCCAAGGCGGTTGCCCCGACTGTCGAAGGCCATGCCGGGGATGATGGCAAGTTCTATGGAAGAATAGTTAGTAAAGAGAGGTCCTGTGGGTTCCATGATGCCAAAGGCACCCGGCTGCAGGTCTTGCTCTGAGGTGTAGAGTCGCAGCACGGTGTCGTCGCCCACCACCTGTGGCAGCACTACACGTTTGCCCTCCTCTGTGGCGGCAGCGATGAGGGGGCGCACATCCACCTCATCGGGCAGGGGGTGATAGAGGAGCACACAGTGGGCATTGCGCCATTCGGGGGAGCCCATTACTGACAGGCATGCCTTATGCGAGAAGGCGTCACGCTCACTGGGAGCATGTGACGCCTTCTGCTGTCTAATCCATTTGCGGAGTGTATGTTTGTCCATTAATCAAAGAAGTTGGGTCGTTTGTTGCGTGCTTCGTCGAGCGAGAGGAGGTCCTTGGGTGCCTCATGCTGCTCGCGGAGTGTCTGCTGCTCTTGACGAAGTTCGGAGAATGCCATCGAGGCCGTATCAGGCGATGTAAATCGCTGGGCAATGGCTGCATTCTGACTGGCGTCCTTCACCCAGATGACTGGCGATGACGAGCCGGGAGCTATCTTGAGCGCTGTGTGGAGCGGACTGGTGGTGGCACCGCCTATCATGACGGGTATGCGGATGCCGGCCTCGTCGAGCATCTTCACCACGCGACACATCTCATGGAGCGAGGGGGTGATCAGACCGCTCAGGCCAATGATGTCGGGGCGCTGCAGGCGAGCCTGTTCCACGATTTCCTCGGGGGGTACCATCACGCCCAGGTCGATTATCTCATAGCCGTTGCAGGCCATCACCACGCCCACGATATTCTTGCCGATGTCGTGCACGTCGCCCTTTACGGTGGCGAGCATCACACGGCCTGCGGTAGCGGCTTTGTCGCCCTTCTCAGCCTCTATGTAGGGCTGCAGGAAGGCCACGGCACGCTTCATCGTGCGAGCGGTCTTGATCACTTGAGGCAGGAACATCTTGCCCTCGCCAAAGAGACGTCCCACCTCGTTCATGCCATCCATCAAGGGGCCCTCGATGATGGCCACAGGGGTGGGGTATTGGGTGAGTGCCTCGCTGAGGTCGTCGTCGAGCCCGTCGGTCAGTCCCTTCTTGAGTTTGAGCATCAGGCGCTCGGCTACCGTGAGCGAGGTCTCAGTCTGGGTGCCACTTGTCTTGTTGTCGGTCTGGGTTTGCGCAGCCTCGGCCAGCTGCTGGGCCAGGGCGATGAGCGCCTCGCTGGCTTCAGCTGATGGATGGAGCATCACGCGCTCTATCACCTCAAGCTGCTCGTGGGGGATGTCGCCATACATCACCTTGGCTGAGGGGTTGACGATGCCGAAGTCCATGCCCTGCTGACGGGCGTGATAGAGGAAGACGGCATGCATGGCCTCGCGTATGTAGTTGTTGCCACGGAAGGCAAAACTCAGGTTGCTCACACCTCCGCTGACGTGGGCACCATGCAGATGCTCGCGTATCCATGCCGTGGTGCGTATGAAGTCGTGGGCATAGCCGTCGTGCTCGGGCAGACCCGTGGCTACGGCCAGCACGTTGGGGTCGAAGATGATGTCTGTGGGGTTGATGCCTACGACATCCACGAGGAGTCGGTAGCTGCGCTCGCACACCTCTATGCGTCGCTCGTAGGTGTCTGCCTGTCCCTGTTCATCAAAGGCCATGACCACCACGGCGGCTCCCAGTTGCTTCAGTTCGCGGGCATGGCTGAGGAATTCCTTCTCGCCGGCCTTGAGCGAGATGCTGTTGACGATGCACTTGCCCTGCACGCACTTCAGACCATGACGGATGACATTCCAGTCCGACGAGTCTATCATGATGGGCACGCGGCAGATGTCGGGATCAGAACCCAGGAGGTTGAGGAATTGCACCATCTCCTTCTCTGCATCCAGCAGACCATCGTCCATATTGATGTCGAGCACCATGGCTCCGTCCTCCACCTGCTTGCGGGCAATGGAGAGGGCTTCCTCGTAGTTGCCCTCCTTGATAAGTCGCAGAAACTTACGGCTGCCGGCCACATTGCATCGCTCGCCGACATTCACGAATCCCACTTCGGGCGATACCTCGAGCAATTCCAGACCGCTCACCCACATGTGTTCAGAGAGTGGGGCAGGGCGATGGGGGGTATATTCATGGCCATCCACCAGTTCGCGGAGGGCACGTATATGACTGGGTGTCGTACCGCAGCATCCACCGATGATGTTCACAAGTCCTTCTTCGAGGAATGTCTTGATCTCCGTGGCCATCATCTCGGGTGTCTGGTCGTAGCCACCCAGGGTGTTGGGCAGACCCGCATTGGGGTGACATGAAATATAGTAGGGAGCCTTGCTGGCGAGGGTGCGCAGCGAGGGCAGCATGTCGTGGGCGCCAAACGAGCAGTTCAGGCCGATGCTCATGATGGGAGCATGACTGACGCTGGCCAGGAAGGCCTCGAGCGTCTGTCCGCTCAGGGTGCGTCCCCCCTTGTCGCTCACGGTTACAGAGAGCATGAGGGAGGTGGTGATGCCCGTCTGCTCGGCAGCCATCTCATAGGCACGTATGGCCGCCTTGGCATTGAGTGAGTCGAAGATGGTCTCGAGGAGTATGCCGTCGACGCCTGCCTTGAGGAGTGCCGTCATCTGCTCGAGGTAGGCATCACAGAGCTCGTCGTAGGTAAGGGCACGCAGAGCGGGGTTCTCCACGTCGGGACTCATCGACAATGTCTTGTTGGTGGGCCCCACGGTGGCTACGACATAGCGTGGACGCTCGGGTGTGGCAAAGTGGTTGGCCGCTTCGCGGGCTATGCGTACCGCCTCGCGGTTGATTTCCTCCACGAGGTGCTCACAATGGTAGTCAGCCATGGATATGCGCTGAGCCGAGAAGGTGTTGGCCGTGATGATGTCAGCACCAGCCTCGAGATACTGTCGGTGTATGTCGCTGATGATGTCGGGCCGGGTGAGCGAGAGCAGGTCATTGTTGCCCATCTGCTGTCCGGGCAGATTGGCGAATCGCTCTCCTCTGAAGTCGTGTTCCCCGAGGCCATAGGTCTGTATCATCGTACCCATGGCGCCATCGAGAATGAGTATGTGTTGGAGGTTCATTTATCTATGGAAGTAATAGCGAAGTTATTTGGAAGTAATAGGGGAGTTAAAGGGGAGTTAAAGGGGAGTTATAGGGACGATACCTTTGTGCATAAGTGACGTCCTTTTAACTCCACGAGCGAAGTGGGTTAACTCCTTTTTATTACCCTTTTAAACCCCAAGGCACTAATACGTTTTCTTAAACTGTCTGGCCATATCGCGTCGGTCTTCTTTCTCCTTGAGGGTCTCTCGCTTGTCGTATTCCTTTTTGCCTCGTGCGGTAAAGATGTCCAGTTTGGCTCTGCCGTTCTCGTCGATGAAGAGTTTGGTGGGCACGATGCTGTAACCGGGAGCCTTGACTGTTGATTCCAGCTTGCGTATCTCCTTGCGGTTGAGCAGCAGTTTGCGGTCGCGGCGCTCCACGTGGTTGTTATACGAGCCCTCCTTGTATTGAGCCACATACATATTCTTCACCCACACCTCTCCGTGGTGGATGAAGCAGTAGGTATCCACGAGCGATGCCTTGCCGGCTCGTATGCTCTTGATCTCTGTACCGGTGAGCACGATGCCCGCCATGTAGTGGTCAAAGAGGGCAAAGTCGTGCCCTGCCCTCTTGTTCTGTATCTGTATGTTCGCTTTCTTTGTATCCTTTTTGGCCATAGTCTGAGATCTAATGTGTTTTGCGGGGAATGTCACTTGCTGCTACAAAAGGCATTCTTGTAATCTATGCCCGTTCCTGTTAATTATGGGTCTCCTCTTGTTGCTTAAATCCACAAGTCCCCTCTTACTTTACGATGGTAGCAAATGCCTCGAGATGCTCGTCGATGTATCTGGCAACGGTATCGGTCACTTCCTCTTCCATCTCGATGAATTCGTCGTCGAGGTCGTCGAAGGCAGGGTATTGCTCAAAGAGGGCCATGAATTCCTCGTCGGTATATTCCTTGGTGAGCTCTTCGCCGTATTGCTCATACAGCTTGCGGCCCTTGTAGATGAGCTTGCTGAAGTCATGTGCTCCCCACAGGCGCATGGCCTTGGCAAAGGGATTGAGGAAGATGAAGGGGCCCAGACCATTGTGGATGAGCTGCACGAATCCGCCGTCCATCACCTCCTCGCGCATCATGATGTAGGCCAGGAGTGTGATCTGATCGGGCGTGAGGTCCTGCATGGTCTCGGCCGTCAGTTCACCACCGATGGCGGAGAGTATCTCGTTGGCGAACAATTCCACAAAGGCATCCATGCCATCTTGCGCAGCTTTCACCACGCGTGCTTCGTCTATCTTTACTTCTGTCATTGCTCTATCTATATTACATTGTGGAAACAAAGGTAAGCCTTTTTGTCGAAAAACGTGGCTGCAGAACAAAAAAAAGCGCCAAACATTAGGCCGAATAATCGAAAGTAAGTATATTTGCGGAGGAAAAACAAACATTTTGTTACCTATTTTTTTATATCTAAAAAGTAATTATGGTTTATTCACACGAAGTACAGAACATGTGTTGCGTGGCTAAAGGCCCCAACCATGGTCCTGCTCCCATCCCCGAAGAGGGCAAGTGGGTACAGGCAAAGGAGATCAAGGACATCAGCGGTTTGACCCATGGTATCGGTTGGTGTGCTCCCCAGCAGGGTGCTTGCAAGCTTACCCTCAACGTCAAGGAAGGTATCATCGAGGAGGCTCTCGTAGAGACCATCGGTTGCTCAGGTATGACTCACTCGGCTGCTATGGCTTCTGAGATTCTGCCCGGCAAGACCATCCTCGAGGCTCTCAATACCGACCTCGTATGCGACGCCATCAATACCGCCATGCGCGAGCTCTTCCTCCAGATTGTCTACGGTCGCACCCAGTCTGCCTTCTCTGAGGGTGGTCTCATGATTGGTGCTGGCCTCGAGGACCTCGGCAAGGGCCTTATCTCTCAGACTGGTACTCTCTATGGTACCAAGGTTAAGGGCACCCGTTACCTCCAGCTCACCGAGGGTTACATCACCAAGATGTATCTCGACAAGGACGACCAGGTATGCGGCTACGAGTTCGTTCACATGGGCAAGTTCATGGACGCTGTCAAGAAGGGCGTACCCGCTGACGAGGCTCTCAAGAGTGTTACCGGTACTTACGGCCGTACCAAGGAAGAGGACGGCGCTGTAAAGGCCATTGATCCACGCCACGAATAATTCCATTTACAATTTAGCAATTTGCAATTTACAATTTTCGGAATCGACACGGACAAGGTCGAACTGCAAGATAGACTGAAGAAGTTTGCGCTTCGAATCATCAATCTTGTAGACGCTATGCCCCACAGAATATCCTCCATCGCTCTTGCCAAACAGATAATTCGCTCAGGCACGTCGCCATACGCCAATTATAGTGCGGCATGTATAGCCAAGTCCGATAAGGATTTCACCACAAACAGAAAATGGTGGAAGAGGAATTGGACGAGACACACAGATGGTAGGTCCTCATAGCTGAGTCGGAGATTATGCCCCAGACAAGACTCTGCGATCTCATACAAGAATCACGCGAACTTGTAAGCATCGTCACCAAGGCTATCATAACAATGAGGCAAAAGATGGGGAAATAGCACCGAGCAGATGTCGTACCGAAAGATAGTAAATGTAATTGCCAAATTAAATGGTACATTGTAAATTATAAAATTGTAAATGTAGTTATGATTAGAGAAGTAAAATTCGAGTCACA
>CALZKW010000162.1 GCA_945788095.1 uncultured Prevotellaceae bacterium
AGGGGGCTTTCCGTTCGTTCCGTTGTTCCCCAATCTCCCCCATAAACCATAATTTCAACACAAGTTTTTCCCTGTAAGCCGGAAAAGCACTAACTTTGCCTTATATGGAGTATATTGACACAATAGAAGCCCTGCTCGGCGAACTCGAAGCCGCCAGGGAAATGCTGCCCGACTATGGGCGGGCATACGACTGTATGAGCCTCACATTGCAGAAGTACCTCAATCAGCAGACGTCGTTCAACACGCTGCGCCTCGTGGGTACCTTTGCCAAGATGGACTATCTGCTCAAGGAGCGACACGCCAGCCAGTCGCTGGTGCGCAGCGCCAATAATGCACGCACCCGTCTGCGTAAGCGATACACACTGACCCGCAGCGAACTCGAGCAATGGATGGACGAGACGTACACAGTCCTCAGAGCATTCATAGGGGGCGAGACGGACCTGCCTCTCGCCCACCCTACCACAAGCCAGTACACCGACACCCACGATGACACCGAGGAGGACTACCTGCGCGTCATCGTCGACGCCTGGGACGAACAGGCCATCACATGCCACGACGAGAAGCAGCCCGACCAGCCCATCCGCGTCAGCTACATCGGCACGGGCAGCAACTTCGACCTGGCCTACATACGCCCCTTGCTCTACCCCCGTGTGCAGCTCAATCTCATCCGTCCTCGCCCCGAGGATGGCATGCTCCGTGCTCAGTACATCATACTCGAGCCAGACTTCCTCGTTGACATCTCGGCCATAGCAGCATGCTTCGAGTCGTATGCGGAGTCGCCCCTTATCTACATGCTCGGCAAGATAAAGCCCGCACCATGCAGCGATGCCATACTCCTGGGCAACTTTGCCTCGCAGATGCTCGACGAACAGCTCCATGCCTCACCCGACCACAACGCATCCGAGGCAGAGCGCTACAAGCAGAGTGCACAAACCTTCTTCCAGAACTATCCGCTCAAACTCCTCACCACCTCTCTGCCCGATGATTTCCACGCTCAGGCACGTCTGCAGATGGCCCACATCCAGAGGGTCGTGGACGAGGTGCTGCCTCAGCGCCTGGGCCACTTCGACATCAGGCAAGTCATGGTCGAGCCCTCCTTCTTCTGCGAGATGCTCGGACTGCAGGGACGCATGGACCTGCTCCAGCTCGACCACCGTCTCCTCATCGAACAAAAGGCGGGCAAGGGGGGATGGCCCCAGCCCGATGCCGACACCCCCGTGGCCAAGGAGCAGCACTATGTGCAGATGCTGCTCTACATGATGCTGCTGCGCTACAACTTCCGCACCACCTACGAGGCCAACAACCGCGAGCTCCAGGCCTTCCTCCTTTACAGCAAATACCCCAACTCACTGCTCGGCCTGGGCTACTCGCCCGACCTCGTGGACCGTGCCCTGCGTATCCGCAACGGCATCGTATGGCTCGAGAACCACCTCACCCAGGGCGGTTCGACGCTCCTCGACCACCTCACCCCCGAGGCGCTCAACAAGAAGGGGGACCGCAGCCCTCTCTGGACACAATATACACAACCTCAGCTCCAGGCACTCCTCGACCCCATCCACGCTGCTTCGCCTCTGGAGCGCGCCTACTTCCACCGCATGATGACCTTTGTGGCCACAGAGCACATGCTCGAGAAACTCGGCAACAAGACCAAGGAGAGTTCTGGATTCGCCTCCAAATGGCACGACGCACTGGCCGAAAAACTCCAGGCCGGCAACATCATCCACCAGCTCCGCCTCCACCACACCACGTCTCAGGAGGTGACGCTGCTCTTCGAGGACAACGAGAATCACGAGATGGCCAACTTCCGTCAGGGTGACATCGTCATCCTCTATCCCTACCCCCAGGGAGCCGAGCCCGACCTGAGGCAGACCATGGTGTTCCGCGGATCTATAGCCGACATCACCTCCGATATGCTCACCATCCGTCTGCGTGCCGCGCAGACCGACGCCCATGTCTTCACACGCTCTGCCCATATGCCCTGGGCCATAGAGCACGACCTCATGGAGGCCTCACAGGCTAGTCTGAGCCGTGGTCTCTATGCCTTCCTCTGTGCCCCTCAGGAGCGTCGCGACCTGCTCATGATGCAGCGCGAGCCTCGCATCGACACCTCGCTGACCCTCAAGGGGGAGTACGGGGCCTTCGACGCGCTCTCGCTCAAGGTCAAGCAGGCCCGCGACCTCTACCTCATCATCGGTCCTCCGGGCACAGGCAAGACCTCCTTTGGCATGCTCAACACGCTCAAGGAGCAACTCCTCGAGGAGGCAACCTCTGTGCTCGTGCTCAGCTACACCAACAGGGCCGTGGATGAGATATGCAGCAAACTCGTCGAGGAGGGCATTGACTTCCTGCGCATCTCCAGCGAGGCTAACTGTCCCGACCAATACCGCCCCCATCTGCTCAAACAGCGCATGGCTGACTGCACCAACCTCAGCCAGGTGTCCGCCGTGGTCATGACGCCACGCGTAGTGGTGGGCACGGCAGCATCGCTCAGCAGCAATCTCGAACTCTTCCGTCTGCGCCAATTTGCCCTCGCCGTCGTCGACGAGGCATCGCAGATACTCGAACCCCAGCTCATGGCTCTCCTCGCAGCCCAGCACGAGGGCAAGAGCGCCATAGCCAAGTTTGTCATGATAGGCGACCACAAACAACTCCCCGCCGTTGTGCAGCAGCAGCCCGAGGAATCCAGGGTCACCGATCCACTCCTACTCGATATCGGTCTCGAGGATTGCCGCCAGAGCCTCTTCGAACGCCTCTTGCGCCGCTATCGCCACAACCCTCAGGTGGTCCACATGCTCACCCGTCAGGGACGCATGCACCACGACATCGCCCACCTGCCCAGCCAGCACTTCTACGAGGGCCAGCTCACCGAGGTGCCCCTCCCCCATCAGACCGCGGAGCTCACACCTGCAAGCCATCATGATGACCCTCTGGAGCACATCGTACACACAGCGCGCATTGCCTTCATCGATGTGCCGCCCCCTGGGCATTTCATCTCCGACAAGGTCAACATGGCCGAGGCCGACATCATACGCCAACTCGTCTCCTATATATATAATAAGGAGTGCGACCACTTCGATCCCCTGCGCACCGTGGGCATCATTGTGCCCTACCGCAACCAGATTGCGGCCATCCGCGGCGCCATTGACCAGCTCGGCATCCCCGAGCTCCACGGCATCACCATCGACACCGTGGAGCGCTACCAGGGCAGCCAGCGCAAGCACATTATCTATGGCTTCACCATCCAGCGCCACTATCAGCTCAATTTCCTTACCAGCAACACCTTCATGGAGGAGGGCCGCCGCATAGACCGCCGTCTCAACGTGGCCATGACGCGTGCCGAGGAACAGCTCATCATGGTGGGCAATCGCCAGCTGCTCTCTGCCGACCCCACCTTCCGAGCCATCATTGATGCCGTAGTCACAGATCTGGGTAACTAAACCACCCGCCATATTCTGTCAGGCAAACCCACCATTCCCCAATGATTTAACATCTCATTAACACATCCGCGAGTTTTTTGCAGACTTTTTAACGACCATTCGTCTCACGGCGGTCAAAAACTGACCATGGGCACGCATACCTTTGCAGCAGATTCAAATAACCAACTAAAAACGAATAGTCATGAAAAGTCAAGCCACAATCACAAGCCCTGCTGCTCTCAGCACCTCATCTGCACACGCCGTATCTGTATCTGCAGTAGTCAGCAACCTGCTCTTCGAGAACGCACTGGTGCGCTTCTTCGCCCTCCTTTTCTCGGCTATGCTCGACGAGAAGGTCACCACCCGACAGGCGCTCAGCCTCATACAGGCCCAGATAGCCTTTGGCGCGCTTCTGCTCTCCGCAGCAGTCTCCATGCCCTTCACCCTTGCCACCTTCGCCTGGTTCTGCCTCAGCGTCTACACCTGCAAGAGGGCTTTTAGGTGAGCCACGCCCTACCTAAACATACTCTCAGGCCACACGGACATCACGCACGATGTCTGTGTGGCCTGAGTTGTTAATCATTCGTTACATTTAGTCTCAAAACAAGCTTGGAATGAAAAGATTGGTGTATCTTTGCAGCGTAATTGAGTCATTAACCCCTAAAAACAAACAAGGTATGAAGAAAATTCTACTCCTCGCTGCTGCCCTCTTTACAGCAGCATTCACTCAGGCACAGACCGAGTTGCTCACCAACGGCGGCTTTGAGAACTGGACCAATGACGTGGCCAACGAATGGAAGTCTACCACGACAGCCTCGAATGGCACCGTGACACAAAGCACTGATGCACACAGTGGCAACTATGCCATCCGCCTGGCCAACGCCACATCCAACAAGCGTCTGGCCTCTAAGGAACTCAACCTGAAGGCTGGTACCTACACCTTCAGTTTCTATGTGAAGGCTGCTTCGGCCGAGAATAGCGGTAGCACTCGTCCCGGTTATGCACCCTGGGCCGTAGACAAACTGGGCACTTATCAGTATGGTGACTACACCAACGACATCACCACCGAGTGGCAGCAGATCAGCTACGAGTTCACACTGGATACTATCACCCAGATCAACCTCGTAGTGATGAACCCCAAGTCGACCAACACACACACCTATGCTGATCTCATCATCGACGATGCATCGCTCACCACCACAGATGGTGGTCTCGAGGATGGCGACAACACCGGTGGTTCGACCGACACTCCCACCGAGGGTGCAGTCACCATCGCCCAGGCTCATGCCGCAGCAGCAAACACTCTGGTGACCGTAGACGCACAG
Source organism: uncultured Prevotellaceae bacterium (assembly GCA_945788095.1). Lineage (GTDB taxonomy): Bacteria > Bacteroidota > Bacteroidia > Bacteroidales > Bacteroidaceae > Physcousia. Next base: position 4,742 of record CALZKW010000162.1, read on the forward strand.
GTGGTGGCTCTCTCATCATCGGGCGCCGTATTGGCCGACAACACTGGCTACATCTACCACTTTGTCAATGCAGCCCCCACCTACAAGGTCGGCGACAACATCAGCATCACCGGCAAGCTCTCTGCCTACGGTGGCTTCAACCAGTTCTCTACTAAGAACGATGCCAACACCACCTTCACGGTGAAGTCAAACAGCGCTGTGACCTACCCCACCCCCACCGTCATGACCGGTGCAGAGATGGATGAGTGGGTGGCCAATCCCGAGATTGACTACGTGCAGTTCACCGGCAAGCTCAACATCTCAGGCAACTACTACAACGTCAGCGTGGAGGGCGCCACCAAGGCCGTAGGTTCACTCGCCTACCCCACCGACGCCATCAAGGAAAAGCTCGCTAATGGCAATGAGTACGTCTTCACCGGTTTCGCCATGTACCAGAGCGGCAGCAACAAGTACCTCAACCTCATCGTGACCGATGTGAAGCCCGTAGGCGAGATTGTGGTGCTCAAGGACATCAGCAACACCCTCGAGACTGCCTACAGCGTGGAGAAGTGCGTGGAGCTCATCAACGACGAGGGCAACGACCTGAGCAAGAAGGTATACATCCGCGGTATCATCAGCGAGATGGGCGAGGGCGCTATCAGCACCGACTTCGGCAATGCCAGCTTCAACATCAGCTCAGACGGTACCACCACCTCACAGCAGTTCAAGATCTACCGCGGCTATTGGTTCAATGGTGAGAAGTTTACCAGCGCAGACCAGCTCAAGGTGGGCGACGAAGTAGTCTACCTGGCCACCATGACCAAGTACGTACCCTCTGAGGGCGATCCCATCTACGAGACCAACCAGGGTGGTGAGCTCATCCTGCTCAATGGCACCAACGCCATCCAGGGCATCAACGCGGATAAGACCACCGGCATCATCTACGATCTCCAGGGCCGCCGCGTCAGCAAGGCTCTCAAGGGCATCTACATCATCAACGGCAAGAAGGTAGTCAAGTAAATCCCGCATACATATCCCACTGTTCGAGTAGGAGGTAAACACTAATCACAGGTGTTTATCTCCTACTTTTTTGTGTCTGAGGGCTGAGCTCAAAGATCGCACTTGCGAAGGAAGGAAACGCTTAGCGAGCAAAGCGGGTCTAAGAACGCCCCGATACCCGTACGTGCCATACTGCATGGTGTTGGTTTCGAGGATGTTGTCGAGCTTGCTACGCAACTCGGCGAGGTCACCATTGGTGGTGGGCGTAGAACAAGGCAACTGATATATATGAGATGAGGCAACTGATATATATGAGATGGGGTATCTGATATATATGAGATGAGGCAACTGATATATATGAGATGGGGCATCTGATATATATGAGATGGGGCAACTGATATATATGAGATGGGGAAACTGATATATATGAGATGGGGAAACTGATATATATGAGATGGGGAAACTGATAT
>CALZKW010000163.1 GCA_945788095.1 uncultured Prevotellaceae bacterium
TTTTCCGTTCGTTCCGTTGTTAAATCTCCCCCTCTCCCCGCTAAACTCCCAATTTTGCTCTGGGCTATGTTCTGCTGTCCCTTCGGGGCGTGCTAAGTGTGCTGCAACAAGACAATCGTCCCTATAACTTCCTTTTTACTCCCTTTTACTCCTTTTTTTTACTTCAAGCCCCAGAGGGGCGTTCTCCCCCGTGAGCCGTTTTTTTATCCAATCAGCGGTAAGGTGTCGATATAAAAGTGTAACTTTGCACTTTGTTAAGGGTACAAGCATAACACACTATAATAGGAATGATACAAACCACACCTGTGCTTCTGCTCACGGGATACCTGGGCAGCGGCAAGACCACACTGGTCAACAAGATACTCAACAATAAGCGCGGCATCAAGTTTGCCGTCATCGTCAACGACATCGGTGAGGTCAACATCGATGCCCAGCTCATCCAAAAGGGCGGCGTGGTGGCTCAGGAGGACGACAACCTCGTGCCTCTGCAGAACGGTTGCATCTGCTGCACCCTCAAGATGGACCTCGTGGAGCAGCTCCACGATATCATCTGCCAGCAGCGCTTCGACTATATCGTCATCGAGGCCAGCGGCATCTGCGAACCTGCCCCCATAGCTCAGACCATCTGCTCGATGCCACATATGGTGCCCGAGTTTGCCAAGGACGGCATAGCGCGTCTCGATTGCATCACCACCGTGGTAGACGCCCTGCGTCTGCGCGATGAGTTTGGCAGCGGCGAGGGCCTGATGAACCAGAACCTCGAGGAGGACGACATCGAGAACCTGGTCATCCAGCAGATAGAGTTCTGCAACAAGATATTGCTCAACAAGGCCTCGTCTGTCAGCCCCTCAGAGTTGGAGCGTATCCGCCAGATTATCCGTGCCCTCCAGCCCAAGGCCGAAATTGTGGAGTGTGACTACTGTGACGTGGAGCTCGACAGCCTGCTCGACACCCACCTCTTCCGCTTCAATGAGGTGGCAGCCTCGGCAGCCTGGATACATGAGGTGGAGCACCGCCCCTTTGACGATAGCGATTCCACTGAGCATCACGAGCATCACCACGAGCACGAGCATCACCACGAGCACGAGCATCACCACGAGCACGAGCATCACCACGAGCACGAGCATGACCATGAGCCCGAACACCATCACGAGCATGAGCATCACCACGAGCACAATCATGACCATGATTACGATCACCATCACGAGCATGGCGAGCACTGTCACTGCCACCACTGCCAGCACCACCATGGCGAGGGTGAGGCAGAGGAGTATGGCATCGGCACCTATGTCTACATGGCGCGCCGCCCCTTCCGCACCGCCAGTTTCGATGAGTTTGTGGCCCGCCTGTGGCCCAAGAACGTGATACGCTGCAAGGGTATCTGCTACTTCAGCGACGAGTACGACATGTGCTACCTCTTCGAGCAGGCAGGCCGCCAGGTGTCGCTCAAGAATGTGGGCCAATGGTATGCCACTATGCCCGACACTGAGCTCCGCGAGGCCCTGGAGCGTGATGCAGCCTTGCGTCGCGACTGGGATGCCCACTATGGCGACCGTATGCAGAAACTCGTCTTCATCGGTCAGCATCTCGACCGCGAGGCCATCAAGACTCTCCTCGATGCCTGCCTCGCAGAGTGAGGGCTTCGCTCTTTGGGGCCTTTCAGGGCAGAAAAGGGGAATTATCTCGCTTCGCTCGTGCTGTAAAGGTACGATACTTCTGTGAACATCAGCAGTACATTCGTTCCTTTAACTCCCCTTTACCACCCTTAAAGGCTACGGTAATCGCTCTGAGCTATCGGACTTTCCCCCTCGTCGTTTAGGAGAAATCCTATTGCCCTTTGTTGGGAAAGGCGTACCTTTGCGACATCCAAACAAACCATTAAAACCATTACGATTATGAAGACCAATACCTATGCCCACATCGCACGCATGATGATGATAGCTCTCGTGTCAGTATTCTCATTCGCCTCTTGCGACATCTTCATAGAGGACGACTGGGGCATGGACCACGACCAGTCGAAGGCCCTGAGCGGACAGTGGTACGGCGACTTCGGCATGTACTACAACTACCAGTACGGGGATCGCGTCTACACGTTCGACTCTTACGATACCGACGTGGTGTTCTATCCCGAGTACAATGGTGCCCACTACGGCTGGGGCAAGCAGGTGGACTGGTATGCAAAGGGCCCCTATGAGTATCTCTACCACAAGTTTGAGTGGCAGATACGTGATGGCATCCTCTACCTCTCATACCCCTACGACCACAACCTCGACTGCTGGATACGCGACTATCGTATGACCAACGACTATTTCAGCGGTTACTTCGGCAATTCGAGCGACTCCTTCCGTCTGCGCAAGATACGCGACTACTACAACTGGACTCCCTACGTAGATACCTACAGCTACGGCGAGCGCCGCGACTGGTACTCTGGTGGCTATCACTACGCCAAGGGTAAGGATGCCAAGACCAGCCTTCCCGCTGACAGCACCCAGACCGGCACCATCGTAGGTTATGGCAATCGCTTTTCTAAAGGTAATTAAGGGCCAGAAAAAGGGATTCCTTTTAAGGTTGTAAAAGGTATAAAAGGGGAGTTAAAGGGTCATAAAGGGACAGATGTACTGCTGATGTTTACAGAGGTACCGTCCTTTTCAAACCCTTTAACTCCCCTTTATCGCCCTTAAAGACACCATTGTAGGTGCTTCTGCTGGTAGGCGCCGATATCATTAGGCCAAAGCCGTCTTAGAGCGGATGATGGATCCCCCATCGTCGGTAAGCTCTAAGGCGGCTTTTGCTATTGTCCTCCCCCCGCCTACTGTGGTGTGAGGCGATACTTATTGGGGGTGAGCCCCGTGATGCGCTTGAAGGCCCTCACGAAGTAGGAGGCGTCGGTGTAGCCCATGGTGAGGGCTATCTCCTTGACAGACTGCGAGGTGGTGATGAGCAGCAGTTGGGCCCGCTCGATGCGCTTCTGGTTGATGTATTGATTGGGCGTGTAGCCTATGTTCTGGGTGAAGAGGCGTATGAAGTGCTCGGGCGAGAGGCAGGCCTCGTGGGCGAGGGTGGTGATGGTGGTTTGCTCGGCCAGATGGGTGTGGATGTAGGCGATGGCATGATGGATGCGCGGGTCGCGGGCCAGGGGTTGCGGTGTGGCCTGTGCCACAAATCGCGAGAAGAGTTGCAGCACGATGCCACGCGACTCCATCTTGAGCCACTCAGAGCGCTGCTTGTTGTGGAGTATGGACTGAGCCAGCGTGTGGCGGTTGTCGTAGCCCTTGGGGTTGCTCTCGGGCAGCACCATGGTGGGGTTGAGCAGCGCGAGGCGCTCAAAGAGGTGTATGTCTGTTTCCGATGCCTCGACGGCAAAGGGCAACTGATAGTGGTCGGTGAGCGATGTGGGCACGTGTCCCTCCTCGTAGACGTGGATGTAGTGGTGCACGAAGCGGTCGGTGCAACTCGTGGTGTGGCGCACAAAGGCGGGGATGAGATAGAGGTGGCCGGGGGTGAGCGTGTGGGTGTGGCCCGCTATCTCGACTGTGCCTGAGCCCGAGGCTACACAGTAGATGCGCGAGAAGGGACTGCACACATTATGCCAGTTCCAGTTGGCCTGATGGTCGGCCTTGCCCGTGTGGAGCACTATGGGGTGAAAGTCATTGATGTCCATGATTGGAGGCAAAGGTACGATAAATAGGGATTGTCGTTCTTTTAGCTAATTTTGGTGTCATCAGGATACAATCATCCCTTGCATGAGGAATAATGTTTGACAGATATGTGGCTATGCAGCCAGGCTGAGTTCCGCTTTTGCAATTCTCCTTGCCAATTGCACCATATTAGCAGTGTGGATGCTGAAGAAGATAATCAGGATTTCCGTTCTTTTGATTCGACCGTTAATCCTCTTGAGTCCGTAATGCTCCTTCTGTGTTCCAAAGGAACCTTCCCAAGTCCCATTGCATGAGCTGCGAGCATGATGTTCTCTGTTGCAGCTGAGCAATCCTCAGCCCAATAATCAGGAGCAGCTTCAGACGTGTGATCCATGTCACCGCATACAACGCTTACTACAGGAGCCTTGGAAGCAGGACCTGCTGGTTTGATTTGTTCGCTTATTGCTTTCTTGACAGTAGGGTTGGTTACTACAACATATCTCCAAGGCTGGAGGTTACAAGCAGATGGTGCAGCCATTCCAGCCTTCAATAGCGTTTCTATCTCTTGGTCTATAAGTGGCTCGTCAGTGTATTGACGGATGCTTGTTCTGGTCATGGTAGCATCAATGACTGTCTGAGTGTTGCTATTCATATTGATTCTGTTATTTCGTTTTAATATCATTGAGTAGAAGGTCGCCACAATTCTGATAAACCTCATCAAAGATTTCCTTACAACGCTTCTCGTTCATCTTTATCTTTGTTCCTACGGCTATGAAGTCAAGAAGGGTAGGGTAACCGGTCGAGTTGACTGATGTAGCGTGCTGACCATTATAGCCTCCAGTACAATGGGTAAGGTCGTATGCTGGAGCCAGATGCCAGATAAACTTTCCATTGGAATCCTTGCGAACCTGGTAACTGAAGTTCTTGCAGTGGTCATCCTTGTTGTCTGTGAGGTAGTTGAACACCATGCGACGATACATTTCCTCAACATACTTTGGATTTTGAGTAATGTAACCAGTCAAAGCAAGCAGGTTGCTGTAGTCAAGCACAGGCTCGGAAAGTGAAAGGCAGAGCAAACCGCCAGCAGTAGCTGTGTGAATGCGTTCACCATCGGCTGTAAGGTCAAATCGCTTTGTTGTGAAGTACTTGCCATTACTCAGCTTGAAGTCTGGCACATCGATGCCGCACTTGCGAGCTATCTCATTGTAGTGGTACTCCTGCAATCCCATGTCTTTAGGATCGTATGTATGACGGAACTTCACAAGCCAATGACCTTCTGCATCCGAGAATACTGCCTTCGGACGGCAACCGCCACTATTTCCGCTGTTGTAGAGCAGAAGTCCAGCGTCTGTGTCCTGTTGTTCTTTGAGAACTTCCAGAGCCTTCTCCTGTAGTAAGTCGAAATCAGTAATCTCTTCTCCTGTTGAAATAATGGTCTCAGGCTCATAGGTCAAAGCTCCCATACCGCAATTGCCCACAATGCTCAGCCGCTCGATGGCAGTAAGGTTTCTGTCATCAATGCCTTCACGCATCAATGCTTTGTGAAGGAGATAGCGACCATAACCATCTGGAAGGCTATCCTCGAAGATACCGAAGTCACCATACAGAGGTGTTGGCTTTGCGAGAAACAATCCTGGCTTCAAAGGAAGTTCCAAAGGCGATATGCTGAATCCTTCGGCAAGCCAGCGTGGATCATATTCAAATACCAAACGCTTGTCATCTGGAGTCAGTGAGATTACGCCTACAATCTCACCGTGATATTTTACTGTAAGGCTGTCTATACAGTTCATAATACAAATGTATTATAGGCTATAGGCTGCACCTCGGCATAGGAACAAGTTCTTCTGCTCTCGGTTTGCACTATAGTTCATTGCTTATGTGCTCTCGTTTTACCAGTGTTCTTACGTATCTGAGTCAGTTCCTCCATGGTAGAGTACTTCGGCTCAGAAAATATATTCTTCACCTCAGACGTGTATTCCATAGCCATAGCAATGCCAATGAGATTCTTTAGCGAAATTAGTCCTTTCTGCTCGAATCTCACGATGTTTGCTACTGCAACGCCAGACTTCTCTGCAACCTGTTCGCGAGTCAGGTTCTTTTCGATGCGACGCTTGCGGAAGTCATCAGCCAATGTTTTGGCGATGTCATCAGCGTTATCAAGCGTATAGTTGTCTAAAAGTGATAATATATTATTCATTATATTCTATATTTGTTGTTTATAGATAAAATATTATCAGTTGCAAAGATACTACTTTTATTTCAAATAACGCTCAGAATCAACAAGTATTTGATGATTTTTATGAATCAATAGTTCGTTAAAAATTTGAATAATCACGCAGCGTCCGAGACGCCATAATATAATAGTTCTTTGAAATCGTTGGTATTTAGGGATTGTCGTTTAATTCCAAGAATTCAATGTTGATTGACGAGGGTATGCCTTCCAAGGCTGCCTCTCTTCCATACCCCATTTGGGGATAGAGCCTTAGGATTCAGGCAATACTGACATCGTAAAGGGCATCCGTGGAATG
>CALZKW010000164.1 GCA_945788095.1 uncultured Prevotellaceae bacterium
ATGGTGCTAGAAACAGCGTTTCTTGCATTACTCCATACGGAATGGTGCTAGAAACGCTGTTTCTGTGTCCTGACGATACGGAGCGAATGTGGAAACAATGTGTCTGGCTGATTCCAAATAGTTTACTGTCCGTAAATGTAGTTAAACTTCTGTCACTTGAACTTTACGGTGCAAATATAATAGCAAGGGCATCTACATCATCAATGGCAAGCGTATCGTGAAGTAAATCCACATCCCATCCATACCACTGACACATCCCTTTGCCCCCCAACGATGGAGGCAAAGGGATTATTTCGCCCCTACCTTATACTATATACGATATTTTGACTACCTTTGCAATAACGAATGAAAAAACTAATATTAACCCTATAACAAAGACGTGTATGAAAAAACTATTCACACTACTCGCCCTTGCCACCACAGCCTGGACAAGCATTCAGGCTGACCGCGTGGAGGCATCGCTCACGCTGCCCTCAGAGGGCACGCCCGAGCACCTCTACACCATGGTGACGGGCAATGGGCACTACGCCAATTCGCTGACAGCCCCCACACAGACCACAGCCAACTACGGACAGTTTGCCTTCTACGAGGTAGACGGCAAGGCCGGTCACTACTACATCTACAGCCAGAAGGCCGGCAAATGGCTTACCTACACACCAGGAGCCTCGTACAACAATGGCACCAACTTCGTCAAGATGGCCGATGAGCGTGCCGACAAGGCCTACTTCAAGGTCAACAACTATTCGGGAGACCTCTACGAGATATCGCCCATCACCACCAGCGGCACTATCAACAAGTATCTCAACTGGTATCAGGGCATAGGTGCCAACCCCCTCGACGGAGGCACCACACTCGGCCTCTGGGAGCAGGGCGGCGCTCAGGACGGCGGTAGCCGATGGACCATCAGCGAGGTGGAGGCCCCCATCGTGGGCGCCACACCACAGCTCCCCGCCAACCTCGCAGCCATCAATGCCTCGTATGGCAATGCCACCTACACCCAGGCCCTGCTCTACCCCATACAGCAGGATGCAGTAGGCGCAGCAGCCCTCACACAGGACAATGAGGGTCAGGTCATCACCCTCCACAACAATGTGCTCGCAGCCAGCTTCGTCAAGGACCGCGACTACCTGTGGTTTGGTGGATGCGGCAGCATGGACCTCGTGGCCGGCACCGAACTCTTTACCGTAGGCTTCGGTTCGGGCCTCAGCGTGCCCGCCTCGGCCATGACCCTGCAGAGCGTGGAGACCAAGGACCTCGCTGCCAATCCCTCAGCCGTAGGCGGCGCTGAGCACTATGCCGGCAAGGCCATCGAGGCAGTATATACCTACTCATATAAGGGGGCCGAAGTGCGCATCCTCTGGCGCGCCGTGCTGCGCGATGGCAGCCACTATCTGCGCACCGAGATGGAACTCACCGGCGTGCAGGATGTCGACATGTATGACGTCATCGCCATGCAGTATAACGTGGACACCCAGGCAGCAGGCAGCAAGCCAGCCACCGTGGGCAACACCCGCGGCGCTGTAGTGGCCAACAACAAGATATTTGCCGGACTCGAGACCCCCACCGCCTACAACTCCGTGGAGGGTGAGGCTAACGCCGAAGACAAGTGGCAGGCTGTGGGCAGCCCATCGACCACCACGCTTGCAGTGGCCGACTGGACACAGGAGGAGGCTGCCAACGTGCCCCACCGCATCAAGGAGGTAGGTGGCGCAGAGAGAACCTACTACACCTACACTCAGACACTCAGCGGCCTGGCGAAGGATCAAAAGGTTGTCGTCAGCCTCAACTATAAAAGCGGAGCCAAGCGCTTCGACATCGATGGCTGCGAACTGCTCGACGGCAGCAACAGCGTAGCGGCCAGCGACTACCACCACGGCTACAGCGGTAGCGCCAAGGAAAACAATACGTACACCTTCTATGTGCCCAACAACGGAGACTTCCGCATACGCCTCTTTGTGGACAACCGCGAGGGCGACCTCGTGTCTACTGCCGACTTCAAGGTGGAAATCTACGAGCCCAAGCCCGGAGTGGAAATCAATCAGGACATCATGGGCATCCAGGGACGCTGGAGCCGCAACACCACGCTCCAGGCCGGACAGACCTGGAAGGTGGCCTCTGTCGTGGGCCTCATCGCCCAGGACGGCAGACAGAACGAGAGCAACTTCCGCAAGACTCAGAAGCGCCGCTCATTCCTGGCCTACTCAGAGCGCGAGCGTGCTGTGCCCTGGAGAGCATACCCCTGCTACATCAGCTGGTATGAACTCAACATCAACCGCAACAATGCAGCTCCCGGCCAGGAGCACACCAACTTTACAGCAGCTCAGGTGCTCGACGTGCTGGCACAGTGGAAGTCGAAGATGTGGGACAAGTATGGTGTAGGTCCCGCCAGCTTCGTCATCGACGACGGATGGGACAACTACGGCACATGGACCTTCCACACCGGATTCCCCAACGAGATGAAGGACATGGCAGCCGCTGCCGCCGACATGGAGGCTGGCGTGGGTGCATGGCTCGGCCCCGTGGGTGGATACGGACAGAGTGGCAACTACCGCCGCAACTACTGGAGTAGCCGTGGCGGCATGCAGCTCTCCAACCCCGACTACTATCAGACCTTCCTCGCCGCAGCTGAGAATCTGGTGAAGAACCAGCACATCAACGGCAAGGGCTCATACAACTTCTTCAAGTTTGATGGCATCTCGGCACAGTTCTCGGCCGTAGGTCCCGACAATGGTGACACCGGCAATGAGAATGCCGAGGGTATCATCCGCCTCGAGCAATACGTACGCGAGAACCTCAAGGAGGACATCTTCTTCAACACTACCGTGGGCACCTGGGCATCTCCCTTCTGGTACCAGATCACCGATGCCACCTGGCGTCAGGAGAACGACCACGGCGAGATAGGCAACAACTCGAATGCCCGCGAAAACTGGATTACCTACCGTGACCGCCTCGTATACCAGAACTATGTGCAGAACTCACCCTTCTGCCCCATCAACACCCTGATGACCCACGGATTTATCCTCACCAGCTACGGACCTCCAGCAAGCAATCCCCGCACCTACAAGAACGTGCTCAACGAGTTGCGCTGCGCCTTTGCCTGCGGTTCGGGCATGGTGGAGCTCTACAACGACTACGCTCTCATGAACTCAATCAACAATGGTAAGCTCTGGGGCGACCTGGCCGACCTCATCAAGTGGCAGAAGGCCAACGCCGACGTGCTGATGGATGCTCACTGGGTGGGCGGCAATCCCTGGACAGGCTCTCAGTGTGAGGTATACGGATGGGCAGCATGGAATGGCACCAAGGCCACCCTCGCTCTGCGCAACGGAGCCAGCGCCCAGCAGACCTATACCTTCACCCTCCGCGAGGCTCTCGAGATACCCGCCAACGTGAATGGTACTGTAACCCTCACCAAGCCTTTCAGCAACCAGGCCACCCTCAAGGGCCTGACCGAAGGCGAGGCCATCGACATCGACACTGAGCTCACCGTCACCCTCTCAGGCAGCAGCGTCTACATGTTTGACGGCACCATGAGCCAGAGCGGCGACACCCCCACCGCCATACTCCCCCAGTATGGCGCCCCCAAGGCATCGCAGATCTACGACCTCGCAGGCCGACGCCTTTCCCACGCTCCCCGCACCGGCATCTACATCAAGGACGGCCAAAAGGTGGTGAAGTAAGTCAAGTCACACAGAACTCCTAATATAGACCAAGCCCCAGGTCTCGCAGCATGCGAGATTTGGGGCTTGGCTGTGACAGGGATTTGGCCTATTGGGCTAATTGGACTAATAGGGCTAATTAGTCTAATTGGGCTAATTGGACTAATTGGACTAATTGGACTAATTAGGCTTATAGGCACTCACGAAAAGAAAGCAGCGACCCGGGAGGAATACCAGGGTCGCTGCTTGATGCGGAATATAGTACGAACGATTACTTCATAATGAGACGGCCACCATGGATGTAGGTGCCCTTGCTGGGAGCCTGGGTGAGGCGTCGTCCCTGGAGGTCGTAGTAGTGAGAGTCGGCCTCAGGGGTGGCAGCGGGGAGATGGTCCACGGGGGTGATATCGGTGCCACGCTGGTAGACACGCACCCAGTCGAAGAGAGTCTCGTAGGTGAAGTTGAGGTCGGGATTAGCAGCCCAGCCACCATTGCCTACGCTCTGGTTGAGGATAAGGTAGAAGGGCTTGTCGAAGGGCCACTGGCCATTGTCGAGATCGGCCTGATTGTCCGATTTGGAATAGGTGTACATGAGATTGCCATCCACGTACCACTTGAGGGCTGTCTCGGACCACTCCATGGTGAAGATGTGCCAGAGGTCGTAGTCTACACCGCCGATGCTGCTGCCGTGCTGAGGACTGCCAGGCTTGGTGCAGCAGGCCCACTGACTGTGGATGGTGCCATAGGCGCGGTCCTCGGTATTGATAGCCTCCCAGATGTCTATCTCGCCTGCGTTGGGCCATCCCTTAGAGTTGTCGGTAGGCATCATCCAGAAGGCGGGGAAGTTGCCCGAGTGGGCCTTGGTCTTGACGCGAGCCTCGATGCGGCCATAGCATACGTCAAACTTGCCTGCAGTCTGCACACCACCGGTGATCATATTGCCGGGATCCTCGTCGGTCTGCGAGGGGTTGCGCATTGCAAGACAGCTGAGGTAGCCACCGTTGCGGTATACCACAAGGGGTGAGTTGGAGCAGAAGCGGTTCCATGTGGCCCCGTGACGTGGGGTGCGCGCCCAGTACTGGTTGTCGGGCTCGCCCTCGCCATCAAACTCATCGCTGAATACGAGCACGCGGGCCGATGCTGCAGCCTTAGGACTACGCTCCCAGATGCCGCTGATGGTGACATCGGAGGTGGTCATCTCGGCAGGGATGGTGATGGCGGTGTTCTTCGAACCAACCTGGATGTCGCTGATGGTATATTCCTGGTCGCCCGAGGTGACGACGACACCCTCAGGGCAGTGCCATCCAGCGAGTCCCTGCACATAGCAGGTGTAGGGCTGTCCCTTGCGTATCTGGTTGGGCATGGCCCCATTGCCAGAGTTGCTCCACACATAGCCGTGACGGGTGTCGATGGTGAGATTGACCATCTCGGGCAGAGCCTCCTGCAGACGAGTGATGGCACCGGCATAGTCAGCCTCTACGAGGTCGTTCTCCTTGATTTCCCATGTGGCACCATTGTCGTTGCTATTCCAGATACTGATGGGATATGAGAGCTGAGGTGCTGCGCAGAGATAGTTCTGTGCACCGTCAGTATAGGTACGCAGGTGGAAACCACCGTCAGGATTCTGGGTAAACTCCACAGCCTTGGGTGTATCCTCGAGCTTGGCCTGGGCAGTGGCTGCTGTCACGGGGTTGTAGCCCACGGTGAGGAACTTCTGTGCACCGATATTATATACATACCACTGGTTGTTGTAGCTGACTATCATCCACGATGTGGCGGGAGAGGTGAGGTCTACCTCTGCCTTGTAGCTGTCGTCGACGGCATTGCTGGCTGTCATGCCTGCAGCCCAGAGGGTGCTGGTGCTCTTGTCGGCATTATAGACGGCATAGGCATTGAAGTGTGGATTACGCAGTGTGTAGGCCTTGTCTGTGGTAATCTCGCTAAGCGAGCTGACCTGTGCCTTGGCACTTAGAGCCGCAGCAAAGAGGAGTGTGAGGATTAAGATTTTTTTCATAAGTCTAAAGTTCTAAGAATTTCGCGTGCAAAGATAGCGCTTTTTTCCACACCAACCAAATTGGGGGGGGGCAACGGTCTACGAGTCAATGTGTCGGCGATTCGACGAGGCTACATCCCAACATCAAGGGGAAAACAGGCCCACCGGAGAATTTCTTTGTTTATAAATTGGAGTTTATCGGAGAGATGCGGGGATGGTTTAACAACGGAACGAACGGAAAAATATTAATCGCACGAAGGCACGAAGTGATATGAGTATAGCTGACCATAAGTTGACATAAGCAATG
>CALZKW010000165.1 GCA_945788095.1 uncultured Prevotellaceae bacterium
TATCAGATGGGGCAACTCATATATATCAGATGGGGCAACTCATATATATCAGATGAGCAACTCATATATATCAGGCACAAAAAAGCCCGGGCTAAGGCTCGGGCTGTTATGTTGTTAAGACCAATAAGACGTCAGTACTTGCGAAACCACAGGGTGTCAGCCTGGGTGGTGGTGAGCACCATGCGCGATGAGGTGAGGGTGTGGATGTGCATGAGTCCATCAGCGGGGACACCAGCCGGGGCAAGCGAGGCCATGCTCTGTATGCTGTCGTGACCATTGCCTACGTAGACGATGGGATTGTAGATGCGAAGGCTCTGTGGACTGACCTCGAGCGAGGACTTGATGGAGAAGCGCTCACTCTGGCTGCGCTTGTCAAACTTGGCCATCTGGAGTTGGAAACTGTAGTAGACCATGCTGTCCTTGTTGGCCCTCACCACGCCCTGGGCATCACGCCACTCCAGGAGCTGCCACATGCCGTCGAGGTCACCGTTGCAGTCCTTCTTGTCGAAGCAGCCCGTGAGGCTGAGCAGTATAAGACAAAGGGGGATGAGGTATCTATACATCTGTTGAGATTTTGAGGCTGTAAGTTGTAGGTTTTAGGTTTTAGGGCTAATTGGTTGTATTAGGCTAATTGGGCTAATTGATTTACCCTCAATACCTGTAGGCCATGCTGAGCATGCCGCCGTTGCTGCGGCCCAGAAGGGTGCCGCCGTTGCGGGCATAGGCTGCTGTGAGGGAGAGTCCGCGCACCTTGCGGGGGAGGCGGTAGGTGGCCTCGAGGAGGTAGAAGCGTCCGTAGAGCGGGTCCTTGACGGGGCGGTGATACGAACCGAGGTTCTTCTCGTGGGTGAAGAGGAAGCGCCAACTGAGGTCCGCTGTGGGATTGCCCTTGAGACCGACGTGGTGCATGGAGGTGCGGTTGTGATTCATCTGCAGACTGCCCTGATAGCCGAGGTAGCCATTGTAGAGGGGCGAGAGGATGGTGGGGTTGCCCATGACGAATCCTCCGTGCTGCCACGATCCGTAGACGTGGTTGTCGTAGTAGGCGTCCATGGTGCTGATCTGGAGCGGATTCTCGGGTGTGGCGTCGTGATAGATGGGGCCCTGCTGATCCATAGTGCCGTTGTGCTCATACACGATGGTGCTCACGAATGGATTGCGGGGCAGGTTGACCTCGAGGCCCAGCAGCATGTCCTTCCACAGACCATATTGCAGGAACATACCGCTCTCATCCTCATACATGTGCTCCCAGTAGGCTCCGATGCTCCAGGTGCGGGCCTTCCAGTCGAGGCGCAGGTGATACGACCCGATGTGGTTGCCCACGGCATTGGTAAACTGGTCGTCGTTGACATCACCCCCAAGACCGGGGATGAAGGCATCGAGCATGCTACCTCCGATGTCCACCTTGGGGTAGGTGGTGCCACCCGTGTATGAGCGTAGGTTGTAGCCCTCGCCGCCAAACTGGCATGCCATCTCAAGGCCTGCTGTGAGCACAAGGGGGAAGCGCTTCTCATTGCCGATGCGGATGAAGAGCGACTTGGAGTGATGCCAACTGCCGGAGGTGTAGATATTGTCCGTGCCGGCATTATGGTGTCGCTGCCACACATTGTCGGTGTACCATCCGTAGGCCACATGACCCTTGAGGGCAAAGAGTCCTCGCGGGGTGGGCACCGTCCAGAAGTCGGGCACCTCTACCCTCACCTGGGGCAGCGGACGGGCATTGTGACCCAGTGTCAGACCGCCAGTGGTGAGTTCGCGGTGCTTGAGTTCGCTCCAGCGCTCCTTCTGACCCACAGAGAGGCGGAGCATCTTCCAGCCCGCATCGATGTAGGCCTGCTGCAGTGTGAAGTGGCTTTGCAAGCCGCATCCCGCAGCGAGGTCGAGGCCGTAGCCCACCTTCCAGTGGCGTAGCGAGTCGGCCTTGGCATCGCGCTCCACATAGGCCCGCACCATGATGCTGCCTTGGTCCACATTGCCCAGTCCCTGACGGTTGTTGGTCAACCAGAAGGGGGCATTATCGCCGCTACCCATGGTCGCCGTGATACTGCCACCATAGCCGACGTCGTGCCACAGACGCTCCGTCTGCGACCTTCCGATGCCTGATGCCAGCATCCACGCTGCCACTATGATAAGATGCTTCTTCACTACCTGATTATCTACTGCGGATATGCTATTCGTGTTGAGTTTCTACTAAATCCCCAGGGGATCGTCGATGCGGCTTATCTCATCCTCATCGAATACGTCGCCCGTCTCGCAGCGGAACGAACCGTCGGGGGCTACGGTGACGGCAAAGATGACCTGTGCCTCGCTCTCCTCCGTACCCACGGCGGCGGTGAATATCATGCCGTCGTCGGTGGGGCGATTGAAGACCATGCCCAGCAGGATGCTGTGCTCACGCTGGTCGGCCGTGAGGCCCGAGGCAAAGTCTTCTATGACGAAGCGGTGACGGAAGTACTCGCTGCCCTCGCGCGCAGCCGTCACCGTCACGGCATTGTCGTAGTAGCGCAGTCCGTCGTCGCAGGTCACCACTATCGATGAGTCGCGCAGTCCGCGCACCACGCGCATGTCATAGCGGCGTCCGTGCCACGTGGTCGACTGACTATTGTCCAGGGGGTCCATGAGTCTGATGCCCTGGGGCTTCTTCTGCTCCACGCGCTCGGTGATGAGCGTGTCGTCAGTGGTCTCCTGCTGCTGCTTCTCGCTGCACCCCACCAGCCAGAGGGCCATGGGGAGTATGTAGAGTGTCTTCTTCATCATCAGAGTTTCACTTTCTTCTTGGCCACCTTCGACTCGTTCTGCACGCGGTCGAGGGCTGTCACCATATATATATACTGTGTCTTGCCGTCCTTGTAGGGCAGTGCGATGGATGTCTCGGGAGTGATGCAGACGATGTGGCTGGGGTCCTCGATGTTGACCTTCTCACCCTTGGCAAATCGGTAGACAACGTAGCGTGTGGCGCGGTCCATCTCGGTCTTGGCCTTGGGCGCGGTCCAGAAGAGGCGGTAGCCATGGGCGGTCCAGACGGCGGCCAGTTTGCGGGGCTTACCGGGAGCCTTGCTGTCCATCCAGGGCATGGCGGGCTGCAGGGCGGGATACTTGTGGTAGACCTGTCGGAGCACGGTGGTATAGTTGTTGGGATTGTCCACGCAAGCCTTGGCATACCACTGACAGCTGCCCTGCGCATAGCGGCGCTGCAGGTTGTACTTCTGATATACCTGGTGGGTCTTGGGGTTGGTCGTATCTGAATACTTCACGGTGCGCTCCACATCCTGACCCACGATGAGCGGACGTCCCTGTGCATGTGTGCTCCACCACTTGATGAGGGTCTCGTAGTCTGCAGCCTTATGGCCTATCTCCCAATAGATCTGAGGCACGTTGTAGTCCACCCATCCCTGGCGTATCCACTCGAGCACGTCGGCATAGAGGTCATCATAGTTCTGCAATCCGTTGGTGGCACTGCCGTTCACGTCGTTCTTCTGATTGCGGTAGATACCGAAGGGCGATACGCCAAACTTCACCCAGGGCTTGACAGCCTGGAGCGAGTCGTGCATGTCGCGCATGAAGTCGTTGACGTTCTTGCGGCGCCAGTCGCCGCGGTTCATGCCGCCACCATACTTCTTATACGAAGCATCGTCAGGGATGGCCTTGCCGGCCACAGGATAGGGATAGAAGTAGTCGTCGATATGCAGACCGTCGATGTCGTAGCGGCGTGCTATGTCGCAGGCCACATGACAGATGTACTGACGATTTTCGGGTATTCCTGGGTCGAATATCCACAGACCATCATACTCAAAGAAGCGGTCGGGATGCTGACGGTAGTAGGGGCTGGTCAGCGCAGGCGTGCCCTTGGTCTTGGCGCGGTAGGGGTTGATCCATGCATGGAGCTCCATGCCACGGCGGTGACATTCGGTGATCATCCACTGCAGAGGGTCCCAATAGGGGTTGGGGGCCACCCCCTGCTGTCCGCTCAGGTAGCGGCTCCATGGCTCGAGGCGACTGGGATAGAGGGCATCGCCCTCGGGGCGCACCTGGAAGATGATGCAGTTGATACCCGTCTTCTGCAGCTCGTCGAGCTGGTATGTGAGGGTCTGCTGCATCTTCTGTGTACCAATGCCATTGAACTGATTGTTGACACACTGAATCCACGCACCGCGGAATTCTCTCTTAGGCACTTGGGCCATGGCACCCACAGCCATGAGCACCATCAAAACGGATAGTAGTCTTTTCATATTAGGTGCAAATATACAATAAAACTACTTATCCCGCCTCACTATTAGCAAATTATTTGTATTTTTGCAGCCAAATCCTACGATACCCTAAAAAAGGGCCATTAAGGGTTGAACAGAGAAGTTAAAGGGAGAGAAAGGGACGAATGTCTTGCTGGTGTTAACGGGAGTGACGTCCTTTTGTAGCACGAGCGGAGCGAGTTGACTCCCCTTTATTACCCTTAATTACAGTCAAGGGCTCGCCCAATTCACAGGTTTTAGGTCGGCTTGCAGCCTTTTAGGGTTTTAGGTTGTAGGTTCAACAACGGAACAAACTGAAAATTTATTCCGTTCTTTCTGTTGTTAATAAAGAATAGACCTAAAACCCCAAAAGCGAAGCGACCTAAAACCTAAAACCTAAATTAATATGGACAACAAACTCAAATATCAGCAAAGCGTACTCCTCATCTACACCGGAGGTACCATCGGTATGGTAAAGAATATGGAGACCGGAGCACTCGAGAGTTTCAACTTCAACCGACTCCTCGAGCAGGTGCCCGAGCTCAAGCGCTTCGATCTCGAGATAGCCACATACACCTTCAATCCCCCCATCGACTCATCCGACGTAGACCCTCAGCACTGGGACAAACTCGTGAGCATCATTGAGGCCAACTACAACCTCTATGACGGATTCGTCATACTCCATGGCACCGACACCATGGCCTACACCGCCTCGGCCCTTAGCTTCATGCTCGAGAATCTCGGCAAACCCGTCATACTCACCGGTTCGCAGCTCCCCATCGGTATGCTCCGCACCGACGGCAAGGAGAACCTCATCACCGCCATCGAGATAGCTGCCGCCCACCACGAGGACGGTTCGCCCCGAGTGCCCGAGGTGTGCATCTACTTCAAGGACCGCCTCATGCGAGGCAACCGCACCACCAAGATCAATGCCGAGAAGTTTAACGCCTTCCAGTCGTTCAACTATCCCGACCTTGCCACTGCAGGCATCCACATCCACTACAACGAGCGCTACATACGCAAGCCCGACCCCACCAAGCCACTCAAGGTGCACCATCTGCTCGACCCCAATGTCACGGTGCTCACTCTCTTCCCCGGCATCCAGGAGGACCTTGTCCATGCTGTGCTCCACATCCCCAAGCTCCGCGCCGTGGTGCTGCGCACCTTTGGTGCCGGCAATGCCCCCCAGCGCGACTGGCTCTCACGCGAGCTCCGCGACGCCTCCGACCGCGGCATCCTCATGGTCAACATCACCCAGTGTCAGGCCGGCTCTGTCCACATGGGCCTCTATGGCACCTCCCTCCCCCTCATCGATGCCGGCGTAGTCTCTGGCTACGACTCCACCCCCGAGTGTGCCATCACCAAACTCATGTTCCTCCTTGGCCACAACCTCCCTCCCCACATACTCCGCCGACAGATGGACTCCTCCCTCGCCGGCGAGATTACCAAGGACAAATGACAATGAACAGTTAACAGTGAACAATTAACAGTGAACAGCGAACAATTAACAGTGAACAATTGACTGTTGACCACAGACAAGGAACAATCAGGCCCATTGGTCCCACCCGACCTTTGGGCCTATATTTTTTGCCCAAGGGGGGCCATTGTGCGAGGCGATACATCGCCTCGTCCGTTTCCCGAGGCTGTGTCATAACACCGCCCCATGTCATGATATTTTCATACGAAAATTAATTGTGCCGTTTTTGGTTATTTCGGCGTTATTTGATT
>CALZKW010000166.1 GCA_945788095.1 uncultured Prevotellaceae bacterium
AATGTTCAGCGGTTTTCTTCGTTTTATGCCATTTATCTTATTCTATCACTCGAAAAGTCGGATGAACCAAAAAAGGCACCAACGCGATGTGGGTGTAACGCGTTGATGCCCTCTTGTATGGATGTTATCCTCCCCGCTCACGAGATACGGGTTACCTCGTGCACCTCGGGGATGGTCTTGAGGTCGCGGCATATCTTCTGGACGTCGTGGACGTCGTGGACGGAGAGTTGTATCTCGCCATTGAAGACGCCGTCGTGGGTCTCGATGGTGAGGCACGGGATGTTGACATTGAGCTGCTGCGAGAGGATACCGGTGATCTGGTGGAGCACACCGACGTGGTCGATGCCGGCAATGCGTATGGTGGCCGAGAAGACCATGGTCTTGTGGGTGTCCCAGTTGGCGGCCAGGATGTGGTTGCCGTCAGCCGTCTTGAGACGGTCGGCCACGGGGCACTGGCGCTTGTGGATGGTGATGCGACCCTCGGCATCGAAGTAGCCCAGCACGTCGTCGCCAGGGATGGGGGTGCAGTCGGGGCACATGACGTAGTGCAGGATGGTTTCCTCGTTGAGGATGAGAGGCTTCTTGCGGTCTATCTTGGGTGCCTTGGCGGGGGTGGCGGGAGCGG
The DNA here is from genome assembly GCA_945788095.1 of uncultured Prevotellaceae bacterium. GTDB lineage: Bacteria > Bacteroidota > Bacteroidia > Bacteroidales > Bacteroidaceae > Physcousia. The sequence continues at coordinate 626 of CALZKW010000166.1, forward strand.
CTTCGGCAGTATTCTTGCCGAGACGGAACATGCGGAGGTAGCGTCGCCAACCACGTATGGAAGCGTTGTCAGCATCCTGGATAGCGTCGATGTCGGCCTTGCCCACCACTATCTGGCCGTTGCCGATGCCAGCAAAGAGTTGTTCGCGGGTGACCACATCGTGGAGTTCGCAGAGGCGATCGAGGATGACAGACGAGGGGGCGATTTCGGCTTGGGCAAGAAACTGCATGAGTTGCTCTTCCCCTTGCTTAGCTTTCTCGCGGTCAGCACGGCGGAGTATGGCCTGTATCTTGCCCTTGGCCTTGGCCGTGGTGACGATGTCGATCCATTCGCGCTGCACCTTCTGGGTGTGCGAGGTGAGTATCTCCACCTGGTCGCCGCTCTGGAGCACGTGGCTCAAGGGCACGAGTTTGTGGTTGACCTTGGCGCCGATGCAGTGGGTGCCCACAAAGGTGTGGATAGAGAAGGCGAAGTCGAGGGCGGTGCAGCCTGCGGGCATGGTGCGGAATTCGCCCTTGGGGGTCACGACAAAGATCTCGCTGGCATAGAGGTTGAGCTTGATGGTGTCGAGGAAGTCCATGGCGTTGGGCTGCGGGTCGTCGAGTATCTCCTTGATGGCTCCGAGCCAGTGGTCGAGCTCGGCCTCTGAGTCCTGGGCCGTCTTGCCTCCCTCCTTGTACTTCCAGTGGGCGGCAAAGCCTTGCTCAGCTATCTCGTCCATGCGGCGTGAGCGTATCTGCACCTCCACCCAGCGGCCCATGCGCGACATGAGTGTGGTGTGGAGAGCCTGGTAGCCGTTGGCCTTGGGGTGTGAGAGCCAGTCACGGAAGCGCTCGGGATGGGGCTTGTAGATGGACGACACGACGGCATAAACCTGAAAGCAGTCGGAAATCTCGGTGTCGACCTCGGCGGGGTCGAAGATGATGCGCACAGCCAGGATGTCGTAGATCTCGTCGAAGGTGACGCGCTTGGTCTGCATCTTGGACCACACAGAGAAGGGAGTCTTGATGCGTGCCTTGATGTCGTAGTGGAGGCCGAGTTCGTCGAGACGCTCTCGGATGGGAGCGGTGAAGTCCTGGAAGGCATTGTCGAGATGGCCTCTCATGGCATCGAGACGCTCACAGATGGCGTGATACTCCTCGGGGTGCTCGTAGCGGAAACTGAGATCCTCGAGCTCCTCCTTGACCTTGTTGAGGCCGAGGCGGTGTGCGAGGGGGGCGTAGATGTAGAGCGTCTCGCCGGCTATCTTGTACTGCTTGTTGGGGAGCTGCGACCCGAGGGTGCGCATGTTGTGGAGACGGTCGGAGATTTTGATGAGGATAACGCGTATGTCGTCGCTCATGGTGAGGAGCAGTTTCTTGAAACTCTCGGCCTGAGCCGAGGCCTTGTCGCCGAAGATACCTCCTGAGATTTTGGTGAGTCCGTCGACAATCTGTGCCACCTTGGGGCCAAAGATGTTCTGGATGTCCTCGACGGTGTAGTCGGTGTCCTCCACCACGTCGTGGAGGAGGGCTGCACAGATGGATGTGCTGCCCAGACCTATCTCCTCGCAGGCTATCTGCGCCACGGCTATGGGGTGCATGATGTAGGGCTCGCCCGAGAGGCGGCGCACACCGCGGTGGGCCTGGCGTGCAAAGTGGAATGCCTTGGTGATGAAGTCGACCTTCTTGCGGTGGCGCGACTTGAGGTAGGTGTCTATGAGGTGCTGGAAGGCCTCGTCGACCATTTTCTTATCTTGTAGTTCTCTTTGCTCTTCCATGATGATTGCGTTTTTGGGGGATCAGTGTATAATTCGAGGCTACGTATGGCCTCGCACAGGAGCTCGGCGAGCTCACGAGTGGGGGCTCCCTATGGTTTCTCCTTGCGCTCCTCGTTGTCCATCACCTCGAGGGGCTTGGGGGTGTTGCCCTCGCGGGGAGTGGAGAGGTCGTCGGCTACTCGGGGCAGTGATGGGGTGTCGGTGGTGGCAGCGGGTGTGGGCTCTGCGGCAGGTGTGGGTGTGGCGGGTGTGGCGCTCTGCTTGTTGCGGCGTGGCTCGAGCTTGTCGATGAAGCGCTTGATGCTCTCCTCGGGGAGGCGCAGCGAACAGGGGTTGGAGCGTGAGCCGGGGATGTAGTTGGCACGATACTGGGGGTTGAGCTTGCGCAGCACCTCCTGGGATACGCCTGTGGCAGAGGCTATCTGGTTGAAATAGAGTTTGCGGCTGACCATGACCGTGTCGCTGGCATCAGGCAGACCCGAGTTGAGGGGACAGATGCCGTGGTCGCAGTAGTAATTCATCACATAGTTGACAGCAATGAAGGCGGGCACGTAGCCACGCGTCTCGCGGGGCAGGTAGTCGTAGACGGCCCAGAAGTCTTTGCCGCCTCCGGCACGCTTGATGGCCTTGTTGACACCACCCGGACCGCAGTTGTAGGCAGCTATGGCAAGGCTCCAGTCGTTGTAGATACCATAGAGCTTCTTGAGGTAGGAGGCTGCGGCATAGCTCGACTTCTCGAGATCGCGGCGCTCATCCACCACGCTGTTGATCTCCAGACCGAGGTGGCGGCCCGTGGCGGACATAAACTGCCACAGACCGGCAGCCCCCACAGGCGAGGTGGCCTGGGCATTGAGGGCGCTCTCGATGATGGGGAGATACTTGAGTTCGGCAGGCACCTGCTCGCTCTCGAGGGCGGTCTCAAAGGATGCCACGAAGTGGTTCATCATGCCAAGCATGACGGACATGTGGCGGCGCATACGTACGCAGTATTTGTCGATGTAGGAGCGCACCACGGAGTTGTAGGGCATGTCGATGACGCTGCGTATGTCGGCGAGTCGCTCCATGTAGACGGAGTCCTCAAAGGTGGGGTTGCTCTTGAGGGGTATGCACTGCTCCACAGTGGGTAGCTGCATCTCGCGATAGAGGTCAGCGGTGAGGCTGTCTACCTCCTCGAGGCGTGCCTGCACGGTGTCGATATCTGCAGCGCGCTGGAGATTGAAGTCGAGCGACTCCTGATACATGGTCTCGAGGATGTCCTCGTCGTGCATCGCAGCACGGCTCTGCGTACCCCCAGCGAAGAGGGCTGCCGAAACCATGCAAGCTATAGTGAGAATTCGTTTCATATCTATAATATATTAGTACTTACAGGGTTCGAAAGGGGAGCTAACTCGCCCTTCAACTCCCCTTCTTTACCCTTGAATTAGAAATTCATCTTGCAGGCCAGTCCCACACCTTGGGGAGCAAAGCACTGAGTCATCTTGCCGGAGTCGCGCATCGAAGTGGGCTCGAGGCGCAGCGAGAGGTCGCGCGAGATGTCGAAGGTGGAGAGCTCGGCATCCACAAAGGCATCGATGACGGAGAGCATGTAGACACCGGCAAAGGCGAAGATGCTCATGTCGCGATACTTGCGGTAGTAGTTCTTCTTATGCTTGAAGATCTCCTTGAACTTCTCCTCGCGGCCCGTGATGTCGTAGCCCATAGGGAGCATGTCCATGTATGACTTCGTGTTGGGATCGTCGTCCATGATGTCGAGGTAGGCCTGCGAGTAGTCGCGGAGCATCTGATTGTTCCAGGTGAGGGCATAGGTGCAACCAAGGAATCCACCATAGAAGATGGGTATCTTCCAGTACTTGTGGTTGTAGGCCTGGCCGGCTCCGGGGAAGACGAGCGAGAGCCAGAGTGCTCGCTGGGGGTCGGGGGTGAACTGCTTGACCTCCTTGGCTATGGCGAGGATGCCCTGGCTGATGAGCATGGAGTCGGTGCGCTGCGAGGCCTGTGTGCCGTCTAAGGGGCACCGGTCGAACTGCTCTCTGTGGGCACGCTCGATGCTGTCGGTCCATGCTGCTATCTGGTCGGGAGTCATGGGGAGGGTAACCTCGGGAAGGGGCGTGGCAGCAAGGGTGTCGCGAGGAGCCGTGGTGGTGTCAGAGGGTGTGGCCTGCTGAGTGGTGCCCTGCTGCATAGTGCCTTGCTGAGAAGTGGTATGAGTGCCCTGTGTGGCCTGCTGAAAACTGCCCTGAGCGGCGATGCTGTCGCGGCGTAGGGGTCGCACGGGTCGGCCCTTGAGAGTGTCGGCCTGCGTGGTGTCGGGGCGGTCCACGGGTATGAGCAGCGAGTCGTGGCGCTCTGCCCTCTGCTCATCGATGTCGATGATGGGATGGAGCGGATCGGTGCGCTGCTTGCCATGATGCTGGGGGAAGGTACGATGGCGCTCAGCCCTGGAGATGGAGTCGCGGGGCTGTGTGGTCTGTGAAAACGCCAAATTCGCCCATGTACACAATGTCAGCATTATGCACAGGACGAACCATCTGCGGAATATGTATGAAGTGTCTCTCAACCTTTAATCTGATCAAAAAGTTCCATTAAACGCTCGAGTTCTGCCTCGTTGGCAAAGGGGATGCTGATCTTGCCTCGACCTTTGTCGCTGCAAGTGAGCTGCACCTTGACATTGAAGACATGCGAGAGCGAGTCCTTGAGGTAGCCAAACTCCTTGTCGCGCGAGCCGCGCTGCTTGATAGAGCCGCCCTGGGTCTTGACCTTGCCTCCCTCGAGGAGGTCCTTGACGATGCTCTCTACGCGGCGCACACTGAGGCCCTCGGCCTTGATCTGATTGAACACCTTGATCTGAAGCGAGGGGTCGTCGAGCGAGAGGAGTGCACGGGCATGGCCCATGTCTATCTCGCGCTCCTTGAGGGCCATCTGGATGACGGCGGGGAGCTTGAGGAGGCGCAGGTAGTTGGTGATGGTGGAGCGGTTTTTGCCCACGCGCTCTGAGAGCTTCTCCTGGGTGAGGTTGTACTGCTCCATGAGGTGCTGGTAGGCCAGGGCCACCTCGAGCGAGTTGAGGTCCTCGCGCTGGATATTCTCCACAAGGGCCATCTCCATCATGTTCTCATCGTCCACAGTGCGTATGTAGGCAGGCACTCGGGTGAGTCCGGCCATCGACGATGCACGCCAGCGACGCTCGCCGGCAATGATGATATACGTGCCGTCGCCCATGTCGCGCAGCGTGATGGGCTGTATGATGCCTATCTCGCGAATGCTGTCAGCGAGTTCCTGCAACGCTGTAGGCTCGAAGTCGCGACGAGGCTGATTGGGATTGGGCTTAATAGCTGAGAGTTCCACCTCATTGATAGAGCCGGAACCTCCTGTCTTCACCTCTTCGGTGGTGATCAGGGCATCGAGTCCTCTGCCCAGACCGGTATATTTCTTGCGTACTGCCATAGTTTTTGTCTAAAGTCTAATGTCGAAAGTCGGCCCCATCCCGGCCTCCCCGAAGAGAGGGGAATGGTCAACAGTTGCTGATTGTTCACCGCTAATTGTTAAC
>CALZKW010000167.1 GCA_945788095.1 uncultured Prevotellaceae bacterium
TATCGCCTTCCAGGCGATTGTATCGACAACGAAATTTACATTGCTTATGTCAACTTATGGTCAGCTATACTCATATCACTTCGTGCCTTCGTGTGATTAATATTCTTCCGTTCGTTCCGTTGTTGCCTTATCATATTCTCACTCGTGCACCGGCCATGAGCCAGAAGCCGGGCTGGGGGATGTTGCCGATGTCCTGGTAGTGACAGTCTGTCAGGTTGGTGCCCTGCACGTAGACCTGATACTTGGCAGCCGTCCACTGCAGTTTGAGGTCGAGTGTGGTGTAGGCATGATAGTTGGCCAACTGATTGGTGGGCGTGAGGCCCGAGTAGACCTGATAGTTGCCCATGCGGTCCTGCCAGCGTACGCTCCATGTGGCCGAGAGGCGGTCCCAGATGCGGTGGTGGAGCGAGGCCGTCAGTTTGTGGCGCAGATAGTCGTTGGCATAGAGCGACGTGAAGATGGGGTAACGGCCATCGCGGTGCTGATAGATGTAGGTATAGCCCACCTCCAGGTTGCGCACGAAGATGTTGCGACCCGTCATCTGGGGGAAGTCGAGACGCATGCGTGCCTCAGCGCCCAGGTTGTCGAGCGTGAAGTTGTCAGCACGGGCAGGATTGCCAAAGGCCGTCTTCACATAGTCTATCATGTTGCGGCCGCGGTTGTAGAAGGCACGCACCGTGGCCGACACACCCTTGTGGGCGTAGCTCGCTCCCAGCGAGAGCGCTCGTGTCAGTTCGGGGCGGAGCTGGTCGTTGCCTGTGATGTCGGGGCTGTTGTAGTAGAGGTCCGTGAATGAGGGCAGACGGAAGCCCTTGTTGTAGCTCAGGTAGACCTTCCACTGGCTGTTGGGGCGGTAAGCCATATCGATGCCGGGATAGAATCGGAAGCGTGAGTCGACCATCGTGTTCATGTTGGCCATGACACCCGCCGAGATGGTCCAGTGAGGCAGCAGTATGTTGTGCTCGAGGTTGAAGCTCACGTTGGTACGGTTGGCGTGCTTGGTGTACTGCTTCTCGGCGCCATGAGCCCAGCGGAAGTCCACGGAGTCCATCAGAGTGCCCAGGGCGCTGCTGAGTATGCCCTCGTTGCGGAGCTCAGCGCTGACTGCCGTCTTACCCATGCTCCAGTTGGTGTAGGCACCGAGGCGAGCACCATAGACGTCGGCCTGGTGGCTGTTGTTGGGTGTGCCCTTGTGCCACTGATAGTTGTCGTAGGTGCGGTTCCAGTAAGCACTGGGCTGCAGGTGGAGCCGGCCCTTGGTCTCAGCCTTGACAGAGATGAGGTAGCGCTCGTTTTGCTCCCACTGGTCGTTGCTCATGCCGCTGTAGAAGGTGTTGGCGCCATACTCCTTGCGCGAGAATCCAAACTGCCAGTCGAGGTCGAGGTCGTGGCTGCGATATTCGCCCTGGTAGTAGAGCTGCCCCTTGCTCCAGGCATCGTTGAGCGTGCCTCCGTCGCTGCGTCCGCCACCACCGCTCAGGTAGTTGCCCACGCGTCCGCGCTGCATCCACATACGGGCATCGGCCTGCATAGTGCCGTGCATACCACCCTCGGCCCCCATCTCGATGCCTTGCTGGCGGTCCTTGCGCGTCACCACGTTGATGGCTCCGCCAAAGGCCTGACCACCGTATACACGCGATGCAGCGCCCTCGAGTACCTCGATGCGCTCAATGTCGTGTACCGACACGGGGAAGTCAGCTGCCAAATGTCCGGTGTGGGGATTGCTGATGTTGATGCCGTTGAGCAGGATAGTCACCTGCTCATAGGTGCTGCCAGCAATGCTGATGTCCGTCTGTACACCAAAACCTCCGCGCTGACGGACATCTACGCCCGAGGTTAGTTTCAAGAGATCGTTGACGCTGCTGACGCCCGCCTGCTCAATGTCCTGACGGGTGATCACAGCGACGATACGTGCCGCCTGGAGGGCAGGCAGGGGTGCCATGGTGCCGCTCACGGTCACGTCGGTGAGCTCGTGCTCGGTGCTGTCCTCGAGAGCCACCTGCTGCACGCTTGCCACAGTGACCTCCTCGGCCTGGGCTCTGGCCACGCTGCCGAGCACTGCCACTGTCAGTACTCCGATGCGTATCTGCTTGCCCATGCTGCAGAAGGCGCTGTAACCCTTGTGCGAGAAGTGCTTCCAGGTCACCATTTCACCCTTTCGCTGATGTGTGTTGAACATATAATAATTGTGTTTGTCGTGCACCGCACTATTGCGATGCGGCTGCAAAGGTACTTCTTTCTGGGGGAATAACAGAACGAACGGAAAGATTTTCATACATCCTTCCGTTCGTTCCGTTGTTAATAAAGCCCGGGGCTAATCAATAGACGTGGAACATGCGCTCCATCATCTGCCATTTTTCGTCGCTGCGCTGGTCGGGGTCACACTTCTGGAATTTTGCCATGAAGGCCTCCCACTCGGCCTGGCGCGGTCCGGCAGCCATGCGGGCCATGGCCTCATCCCAGTCGAGGTCGGCAGGGCCCTCGCATATCATGACGAGGCGGGTGCCGAGGATGTAGAGTTCCATCTCGTAGAGGCCGCAGTCGCGGATGCCCTGAAGTATCTCGGGCCAGATTTTGCCCTGAGAGTGAGTCTCTCGGTACTCGGCTATCAGCTCTGGGTTGTCACGCAGGTCCATGGTCTGCACCCATCGCTTGACGGGTGTGGGGTAATTCTTTTGTACGTATCCTTTCATATCTATAGGTCGCTTCGCTTTTGAGGTTTTAGGTTGTAGGTTTAGGCTTTAGGTTTTGGGGGTTAGGTTGTAGGTTGTAGGTTATAGGTCTAATTTTAACAACAGAAAGAACGGAATAATTATTATTTCTGTTTGTTCCGTTGTTAAACCTAAAACCCCTAAAGGCTGAAAGCCGACCTAAAAGTAATCCTTATTTAGCACGCATGCTGCGGTAGCCGTAGATGGCAATGAGGATGAAGCAGGTGCAGGGGAGCATAAACGAGGCATTGACTGCGGGGAGCGAGCCCACGGTGCCCATGTCGATGATGGCTCCCTGAAGGGGAGGCATAATGGCGCCACCGACGATGGCCATGACGAGGAAGGCAGCTCCGAGCGTGGTGTCCTGGCGCACGTCCTCGAGGGCGATGCCATAGATGGTGGGGAACATGATGCTCATAAAGGCACTGGTGGCCACGAGGCAACAGAGACCGGGGATGCCGACAATGAAGATGGTGCCGAGCATGGTCAGTGTGGCGCAGACGGCAAAGATGGTGAGGAGCATGCGGCTGTTGATATACTTCATGAGCCATGTGCCCACGAAACGACCGGTCAGACAGAGACCCATGGCGCAGATGTTCCACCACTGGGCCACGTCCTTCTCAATGCCAAGGTGCTCGGCATACTGGATGATGAAGGTCCAGCACATGATCTGGGCGGCCACATAGAATACCTGCGCTAAGACACCCTCACGATAGACGCGATTGCGGATGAGGCGACCGAACGACTCACGCATCGTTGGTTCCTTTTCGCCCTCGCTCTCGCGCTTGCCCGTCTTGCTGCTGACACAGAGGGCTATGACAACGAACATCAGCACAACGACCACACCGATGACCACGTAGGGGTTGCGGATAGTCTCGAGGTCGTGGGTGCGGATGGCCGCCTTGGTAGCCACGTCGAGCTGCGAGAAGTCACTGACGCCATAGGTGCTCTGCACGGCCTCGGCATTGCTCTGCAGAGAGGCAAGCACCACCTGCGAGGCGATGATCATGCCGGTGAGTGATCCCACGGGATTGAACGACTGGGCCAGGTTGAGGCGTCGGGTGGCAGTGTCGTCGCTACCGAGCGACATGATGAAGGGGTTGGACGTGGTCTCGAGGAAGGCCAGTCCAAAGGTGAGGATGTAGAGCGAGAGGCAGAAGAAGGTGAAATTCTCATAGCTCGCTGCGGGGATAAAGAGGAAGGCACCGATGGCATAGAGTGCCAGTCCGATGAGTATGCCCACCTTGTAGCTATACTTCTTGATGAAGAGAGCGGCCGGTATGGCCATGGTGGCATAGCCTCCATAAAAGGCAAACTGGACGAATGCTGCCTTGAAATTGCTAATCTCGAGGGTAGTCTTGAAGGCAGCCACCATGGGATTGGTGATGTCGTTGGCAAATCCCCAGAGCGCAAAAAGAGTGGTGACGAGGATGAATGTGAGCAGATAACGACGCTCAATGAGTTTGTTTTCCATGTACTTGTTGTTGTTTCTTTCTCCAACAAAAGTATTATATATTTCGCTACGAAGCAAGTATTTATAGGACAAATGTGACCAAAGGACACGAAAATAGTGTAAACATACACATATAAGTGCCAAAAAACAGATGGACGCCCCCAAAATCTCGCGGATAAGTCTTACATTTGCAGAGGGGATGATATACGATTTGACCCCAAAACAGCCTGCGACTTGCTTAGAAGGCAATACAGCGAGTAAGTATCCCCCCGCTAACTCCCCCGAGGGAGGGGGGAGAACATCTGGACCGCCATCAGAGTCATTTGCCCGGTCAGGGCAATACACCGAACGAAGTGAGGTTCGGACCACGCTTTAGCGCTTGGCTCGTCCAAGAACCGGTTGCACAGAAGGTGCTGCCGGTAGTGGATGAATCACATCATCAATGGTGACCTCGCCGAGTTGCGTAAGCAAGCTCCGCATCACATGTTTGGATGCGCTCCGTATGTACGGGGTTAATATCGCTTCGCTCTGTAGTGCCTTCCAGGCACAACGCCCACATAGGGTCTAATAGTATATCATTGCCTTTGCACAAGTCGTCTGGGAGAACCGGGACAAGAAGTGAAAAAGGGAGTAAGGCGAAACCTAAAACCTCAAAACCCTAAGACCTAAAAAAATGTTAGGAACCATCATCAATACGGCCACTATCCTCGTGGGCGGGGCCTTTGGGGCAGTGGCACGCCGCGGCATCGGAGAGAAGTACAAGAAGGTGCTCTTCGATGCGTTGGGCCTCTGCTGCCTTGTGCTGGGCGCCAATACAGCTCTGCCCAATATGGCCAAGAGCGAATTTCCCGTGCTCTTCATCCTGAGTCTGGCCATCGGTGGCCTCATCGGTACGCGCCTCGACCTGGCGGGCCGCCTCGAGCGTGCCTCGCGCCAGCACAAGGGGGCCGTGCAGGGTCTCACCACAGGATGCCTGCTCTACTGCATCGGCACCTTTGCCATTGTGGGCCCTGTGCTGTCGTGTCTGTCGCCCTCCCATGGATGGGCGCTGCGTGAATCGGCCAATACCTATCTCTATACCAATGCCACGCTCGACCTGGTGACGTCGGCCGTACTGGCAGCCACCTATGGATGGGTGATGCTACTGGCGGCCCCCGTGCTGTTCGTATGGCAGACCATGTTCTACCTCATTGCCTGGTTCTTTGGCGATGCCATGCCCGAACCCATGCGCTGCGAACTCTCCATCGTGGGCGGTGTGCTCATCGTGAGTTCGGGTCTCAGCATACTGGGCATCAAGGACTGCAAGACCATCAACCTCCTACCCTCTCTGCTCGTACCAGTGGTGTATTATTTGTTTTAGGGATTGGAAGTAAAAACGGAGTTATTGGGATGTTAAAAGGAAGTTATAGAGACGATAGTCTTGTTGCGGAATGCAAAGGTTTGGGAACAACGGAACGAACGGAAAAATAGAAATAGAAACAAAAATGGGCAAGAATTACATGAATAATAATTGTGTATGCCGCAACACGCCCCGAAGGGGCAGCCTACATCCTTCTATCCTCAGCCTCTTTTTATTTATTCGCTCCGATTTATATCGTCCCTTATTTATTGATATTTTCTTCCCCCCATATCACCCATAATCTTCCCACGGTACCCCCAAAAAATCGGATAGGAGATAAATGCTAATCATAAAAGGCATTTGCCTCCTAATTTCGCATTTACCGACCTCCCACACCACCGTACAAGCGGTTCCGCATACGGCGGT
>CALZKW010000168.1 GCA_945788095.1 uncultured Prevotellaceae bacterium
TATCGCCTTCCAGGCGATTGTATCGACAACGAAATTTACATTGCTTATGTCAACTCATGGTCTGCTATACTCATATCACTTCGTGCCTTCGTGTGATTAATATTTTTCCGTTCGTTCCGTTGTTAAACCACCCCCCACCTCCCCGCTAAACTCCAATTTACCTGAAGGTATTGATGAGGGTGATGACATGGTCTACCTCCTGGGGGGTGATGAGGGGTGAGATGGGGAGACTCAGTTCCTGGGCGTGTATCTGGTCGGTGATGGGGAAGTGGCCAGTAAGGCGGCCCTGCATGGCCTGCTGGCGGTATGGGGGGATGGGATAGTGGATGAGCGTCTGTACGCCGGCATCGGCCAGGTAGCGCTGCAGGGCGTCGCGGCGGGGAGTGCGGATGGGGAAGATGTGCCATACGTTCTCCCGTTCGTCATCGGGCCATGAGGGCAGGATGATGTCTGGGTGAGTGATGCCATCGATGTAGCGGCGGGCCATGAGGCGGCGGTGAGCGTTGTCGTGGTCGAGGCGGGGCAGCTTGACGCTGAGCACAGCAGCCTGGAGCTCATCCGTACGACTGTTGATGCCCTCGTAGTCGTGCACGTACTTCTGATGGCTGCCGTAGTTGGCTATGGCGCGCACCATGCGGGCGAGGGCCTCGTCGCTGGTGGTGACACATCCCGCATCGCCCAGGGCACCGAGGTTCTTGCCAGGGTAGAAACTAAAGCCCGCTGCATCGCCCAGGGCTCCGGCCCTACGACCGCGAAGCAGGGCACCATGAGCCTGTGCAGCATCCTCCACCACCCTGAGGCCATGGTCATGAGCCAGGGCCATGATGGCGTCCATATCCGGACAGATGCGCCCGTAGAGATGCACGGGCATGATGGCACGGGTGCGACTGGTGATGGCCTCACGACAGGCATCGGCACCAATGAGACAGGTGTCGGGATGGGGCTCCACGGCCACGGGGGTCAGACCGGCCTGGCGGATGGCCAGTATGCTGGCGATGTAGGTATTGGCAGGCACGATGACCTCGTCGCCCTCCTGCCAGCCCAACAGTTGGCGGTAGGCCAGGAGTATGAGGCGCAGGGCGTCCAGACCATTGCCGCAGAGCACACAATGGCGGGTGCCCACATAGTCGGCAAAGGACGCCTCGAAGCGCTTGTTGTACGATCCGAGCAGATACCATCCCCCCTCCACCACATCGCTTATGGTCTGTGAAAGTAATGGTTGAAAACTATTTGTTATCGCTTTTATATCCAAGAATTTAACCTCCTTTATCTCTACCGGAGCATCACTCCCATTTTCAGCCATCGTGTCGATGCGTGGCGAGAGGAGATTGACGGTGTAGGAGTCGTAGCAGACGGTGCGGCCACCGAAGCCCTCCTTCTGGAAGATGAGTCCCTCGTTGAGGTATTCGCCGCCGCGCTCGGTGCTGATGCCGAAGTCCACGTAAGCCTTGTCGGCATAGCGCTCGGTGCAGAGATGAGCGAGCAGGAGGTCGAGGGCGCCCTGTGCCCTACCCTCCTCGCTGGCGGCGATATACTGGGTGTGGGCCACATGGGGAGTGTCGAACACCCACACGCCGGCCACTACGGCATCGGCAGAGCGGACCACGAAGAGACGTATCTGGTCGGGGAAGCGCTCCATGAGCAACTGCATCTCGTCGGCGGTATGCACAGGGGTGACGCCGTGGTGGGAGCGCAGCACGTCGGAGAGCACCTGCCAGTAGGCGTCGATGGTGGTGCGGTCGTTGGCAGCTGCCTCGGCTATGGTGAGTCCGTGACTGAGGGCCTTGCGCATGCCGCGCTTGCGGAGGGTGCGCATGGGGAGCGGATGGAGGTGTGACACTGCCGTGGATGCCCCTCTTGAGGTGAGGCGCGCTCCGGCACGGTGGAGGGCGTAGAGGTCTTCCTGGGCAGCCTGTGCGCTGTAGATGTAGGGTATGGCCTTGTAGCAGAGGTGATGGGCACCGATGACGTCGCGACAATAGACCATCACCTCGTGCATGGCCCTCAGGACCCGTGTCTGGGTGGCAGCCGGTGTGGTGAGCAGTCCGCCGTAGGTGAGTCCCTGGTGGGACCACACGGTGCGCTCTGCCTCGTCGTAGTTGGCGGGGAAGAGGGCCACGAGCTGGCCGTCGTCGTAGACGAGCAGCGAGGCGTCGGTGAAGCGGTCTGCGTGGTAGTCCAAGAAGCGGCGGTCGAAGAGGAAGGTGGCCTGTCTGGCCTGGGCCACAAAGGCGTTCCACTCGTGCTGCAAGTCGGCGGTATAGGGGAGGATGGTCATTGTCGGATGTATGCTAAGTAGTCTTCGTATGTGCGTATGTAGCCCTCTGTGGTGTAGGCTTCGCTGGCGCCTACGACCACCACGGTGCCTGGTGCGAAGTGGGTCAGGGTGCACCACAAGCCGCAGGGTATGACTACGGCCCTCTGCGGACTGTCGAGCAGGAACTCGCGCCTCTCGCTGCCATTGTCGACGGTGAGCAGGAAACTGCCACTGACGCAGCACACCACCTCCTGACAGGTGGTGTGGGCATGTCCGCCCCGCTCGGCCCCCTGGGGCACGTCGGTGATCCAAAACATGCGCTTGATGGGGAACGGCAGGTGGTCGCCCTCCTGTGCGAAGGTGAGGCGGCCGCGCTCGTCCACGATGGTGGGGAATTCGAGAAGGAGATTGGGCATTGCTTGTTTCATTAGAAGTTATAGGGAAGTTAGAAGGGAAGTTGTTGCGGAATCTGCAATTTATTCGTGGCCGTGAGGCCGATATTATCCCCCCTCGGGGGAGATAGAGGAGGCTTTTCCGTTCGTTCCGTTGTTATGCATCACAACAGTAGCTCCCTCCCAACGGGAGGGCGGGGGGCACCCTACCCTATTGCTTACCCTTGCAATACTCGGCATAGGAACACACCTGAAGGTTGTCGGTGGCGGCCTTGCCGGTCACTACGGAGAGCTGGCGGGTGTCGGGGTCGACCACAAGGCAGTCGTAGCCGTAGTAGTACTTCACGGCACGTGCACGGATCAGGGGATCGCTGCTGAGGATGTCGGGATGGAGGGGATGCTCGAGGCTGCAACCGATGTCAGATAGGGTTCTCACCTCGTAGGCGTCGCCCAGCTGGTGGCGGGCATCGTCGAGCTGCTGGGCGCTGTCGGTGAGCATCACCACCACGCGGGGGGTGTGGCCCTTCTGTTTGCCACCGTTCTCGATGGCGTCGAAGCCCTCGCCGTAGACGCCCGAGACGTTGCCCATGGTGACAAAGGCGTAGGGGTCGATGCTGCGTATGAGGCGGAACATGAGGGGTCGCTCCGAGCGTGTCACCACGCTGACGAGCACCTTGCGCTCCGAGCGTGTGTAGTAGCCCATGCCGTCGAGCACGGTGACGCCCCACCCGTTCTTGGTGATGGCCTCGGCGATGGGGTATGGGTTGCGCGAATAGATCTTAAACTCCACGCTCTGGTGCGAACGACTGAGCAGGTAGTCGAGGGTGAGACTGGCCACGATGAGTAGCACATAGCCGAAGACGACGCGGCGTATGTCGTGGAAGACGAGGTAGCAGCTCGAGATGATGGCTATGTCGACGAGCATGATGACCTTGCCCAGACTGATGTTGCGGTATTTGTTGACGATGGCAGCCACGATGTCGGTGCCGCCGGTGCTGCCGCCCGCCATGAAGCAGAGCGACAGGCCGAAACCCGACCCAAGGGCACTCATGATGCAGGCCATGAAGAGTTCGTCGCCCACAATCATGGGGCGGCCCACCATCTCGTAGACGCGCTGAGCGAACCATATCGACAGGGTCAGTCCGAGGGTGGCATAGATGGTCTTGATGCAGAATCGCCATCCCAGTTCCTTGACGGCTGCCACGAGCAGCAGGGCGTTGATGACGAAGACGGTATTCTGTACCTCAAGGCCTGTGGAGTAGAACACGAGGGTGCCGATACCCGCCACGCCTCCCGAGGTGAGTTTGTAGGGCAGGATGCAGAAGGCGAGGGTGAAGGCGTAGGCCATCACTCCGGCCGTCATGGTGAGATAGTCGAGTATCTCCTGGGTGTACTTTGACTTGAATATCATTGTTTGAGGTTTTAGGTTGTAGGTTTTAGGTTGTAGGGGGTGCCCCTATGGTCTGCGACTGGCCAGGATGGCAGTAGTGCCAATTGACTATCGGCGAGTCTCGGCTGCACTCGGCATAGTTCAAGTAAACTTATCTCTGCACTCGTTTGCACGAGTCTTCCAGGCACAACGGCCACATAGGATCCAATCGTGAGTAATCCCCATTTGTAGCTTATGAGGTCTGCCCGATACTGATCTCCCATTTCCAGTAGGTCTGGCCGAAGGCGTAGCAGTCGCTGTGGTGGCGGAATCCGATGCTGGCATAGAGGCGCTGTGCCCCCTCGTTGGCGGGGTCCACCAGCAGGGTGGCGCGGTGGAATCCCATCTGGCGGGCCCTCTGGAGCTGTGCCTCGATGAGCTGGCGGGCTATGCCTCGTCCTCGCCACTGGCTGACCACGGCGAGCGAGTCGAGGTAGTACTCCCCGGCCTGTGTCTCGTCCTGTGCATTGTCGAGGTCCATGGCGTCGCCCTCGTGGGAGAAGAGGGGGAAGGTGATGCGTCGCATCTCGGCGTAGCGGGCTCCGTCGTAGCAGAGGCAGAGGCCCACGGGCTCGTCGCCCATCCATGCCACGAGGGCATGGCGGTAGGAATAGAGCACGTCGTGGCGCCGGCACACCTGGGTCACATGGGCCAGTCGCTCGCTGTCGGCCTCGTGGTGGAGGGCCATACACACGCAGCGGGCCACAAAGGGCGCATCCTCCAGGCGGGCGGGTATGATACGTAGTTGGTGCATGTTATACCTTATTTATATATGCGCACACGCGCACACAGTTTGTAATGCAAAGATAGTGATTTTTTCAATAAGTGGATGCCCCTTTGGGGAAGGAAGTTAAAAAGGGGAGTAAAAGGGTTATTAAGGGCTGAAAAGGGGAGTTAAAGGGTTTGAAAGGGACAATACCCCTGTAAACATCTGCAGTACATTCGTCTCTTTAACTCCCCTTTAACTCCCCTTTATTTCCCTTAAAAGCCCTTTAACTCCCCTTTAACTCCCCTTTTCAGCCCTTAATGGCTCTTAATAATAAAGGGAAGTTATAGGGACGACTGGCTTGTTGCGGATTTTTTTCTTTGCCATTAATGGACCAATTAATGGCAATTAATGGAGAAAAGATAAAGCAATGGAGCAGCCGAAACCACCCCCTTTTCCCCTCATTTTCGGGCTCACTGGGAATAGCCTGTGGAGAAATTATGGTTTATCGGGGAGATGGGGGAACAACGGAACGAACGGAAATAATTATTCCGTTCGTTCCGTTGTTAAAAACACCTACAATGCGCGGCTACGAATAAATAGCGAACATCTGGAACGCCAATAGAGACATTCGCCTGGAGGAGAACTCTACCTTATATGTCCGCTTAGTTATTTCTCCCGGGTTATGAGTCCTAAGCCAGCGCCTGGAGGGCGCTATCTCTATAACCCCAGGTGCCGAACGAAGTGGCACCTGGGGTGCAAGGATCCACACCACAAGCGCCTGGAGGGCGCTACCTTGGGATGCAGCGACGGGTGAACATCGAGGTAGCGCCCTCCAGGCGCATGTGTTGTGTTTGCTTGTCCGAGGGTGCCACTACGTTCGGCACCCCCGGTTATAGAAATATCGCCTTCCAGGCGATTGTATCGACAACGAAATTTACATTGCTTATGTCAACTCATGGTCTGCTATACTCATATCACTTCGTGCCTTCGTG
>CALZKW010000169.1 GCA_945788095.1 uncultured Prevotellaceae bacterium
GCGCATTGTAGGTTATTTTTAACAACAGAACGAACGGAATAATTATTTCTGTTTGCTCCGTTGTTCCTCAATCTCCCCCACAAACCATAATTTGAGCACTGGCTTTTCCCGGTGAGCTAATTAAAACTTACGTTTTGTGTATGATATAAGTCACCACGCCCCAGATGTTGAAGGTGTCGTCTTCGGTGACACGTATCTCGGGGAAGGCACGGTTGGCAGGTACGAGCCAGCCCTCTTCGCCACGCTTCTCGAAATACTTCAGGGTGTATTCGCCATTGAGTTCACACACAGCCATCTCGCTGCGCGAGGGGTTGCGTCTGCTCTTGTCCACAATGATGATGTCGCCATTGTGCACCCCCGCCTCTATCATGCTGTTGCCCTTGACGCGGATGAGGTAGGTGCTCTCGATATGTGGGGCCAGGAGGCTGAGTATCTCGATGCGCTCCGCTCTCTGATCGTTGTCGAGGGGAATGGGGAATCCAGCCACTATCTCCGTGTCGAAGAAGTTGACATCGCCATTCTCTGCATGAGTGGCGGGATAGACATCACCCAGGGCACGAACGGCCTTGTCTGACCCGACAGAGTCCCTGAGCATAGCTTCCTGCAGCGCCCTTCTGATGGTGTCCGTCTTGCTCGGCTGAATGTCGAGAAAGTTGCCCACCGCACCGCCAGCTCTGAAGGTGTATATCTTACTGTTTTCATCCACGGGAGGTCTACCCACACCGGTGCGCTTAGCTGCAGGTGTCCCCTTAGCTTTAGCCTCTTTCTTCTTATTCTCCTTTGTATTCATCGTTTTAATGTTGTTTGGTTTTGACGCCACAAAGATAATAAAATTTATTCTTTATTTCGTATTACCACAATTATCTTTTTATATATGTTACCAACCTGCAGCGAGTGAATAAGCTGGAGTAAATCAAGCAAAGGCTAAAAATGAACGGCAACGATATACAGTTTGGCCCCCAAATAGCCTGCTACTTGCCTTCCTGGCACAACGGCCACATAGGGTTAAAATCGTATGTTGACGCCAAGAGTGAAAAGTTCTGCTGCAACTTGCTACAGAAGAACTTTTCACTCTTGGCTTTTCAACTTTCCCGCTGAGGGCTAAACCATAGTATTCCCCCAGGTTTAGTGGTCTTATTGTTCGCCCCCGAGGGAGTAGTATCGCTCACGGATGGGCTTTGCTATGGACTTGCCCTCGAGGGTGATGGTCTGCTCGAGCAGGATGTTGCACGAGGAGGTGCCTACGCGAATGAGATAGTTGCCGGGATCTACAGTCCAGCAGCGGTCTGCGGTGTGGGAGTAGTAACCAAACTGTTCGGTGTCGAGATTGAGTGTGACGCGCTTGGTCTCACCGGGGGCGAGGCTGACACGCTGGAAGGCCTGAAGCTGAATGGGGCGCAGGTGCTGCGTGGCGTCTGTGGGTGAAAGGTAGACCTGCACGATCTCATCGCCGGCTACACGGCCCGTGTTGGTGACGTCGAGGCTCAGCGTGATGGTGGTATCGGAGGTACGGACTGTAGCAGGGAGGCTGAGGTTGTCGTAACCGAAGGTGGTATAGCTCAGTCCGTAGCCGAAGGGCCATGCAATGCGTGGATCAGAGTTAGCGGAGTAGTTGTAGCACACCATCTCGTCGAGAGGTTCGGCGGGATAGCTCACCGAGAGTTTGCCTGAGGGGTTGACGATGCCGTGCAGGATGTCGGCCACGGCATGACCACCCTCCTCGCCGGGATACCATGCCTGAATGATGGCAGCACAGCGGGGAGCAATGGATGAAATGATTTGCGCACGACCGCCGAAGAGCACCAGTACCACGGGTTTGCCCGTAGCCAAGAGGCGCTCCACATAAGCCTCCTGTTCGCCGGGGAGGCGCAGCGAGGTGCGGTCGCGGTTTTCGCCGCAGAGCATCACATTCTCGCCCATGGCAGCCACGATGACATCGGCATCCTTGGCCATACGCAGAGCCTCCTCGGGGTCGGCCACCTCGGGATGCGACACCTTGCGGTGGAGTATCTGATATTCCCAGGCACGCTCGTCGCCCACCTGCGAGTAGAGTGTCTCTATCTCGCGCGTCCAGTCACAACCGCGGCTATACTGCAGTGTGCCACCCACTGTGGCACGATCGAGCATACCCTCAAAGAGGCTGACGATGTGGGGATTCTCGCTGCCTATGTCTGTTTTCTTCCAGAAATACGACATGGCAGGGTAGGTATAGTCGCCACACATGGCCCACATGGAGTTGGCATTGGGGCCGGTGAGCAGCACGCGTGTGGTGGGCAGCAGGGGCAGCGTACCGTCGTTCTGTAGCAGTACGATGCTCTGTGTGGCTATCTCGTAGGCCGTCTGACGCTCCTCGGGCGTGTCGAGGTGGATAGAGTCGGTGGCATAGAGATAGGCATTGGCGTCCATCATGCCGCAGCGTATTTTGTGGCGGAGCACACTCTTGACGGCACGCTCGAGGACTTCGGGTTTGACCAGTCCCTTGTCGATGGCCTCGGGCAGGAGGGCATAGTTGGACCCCGTGGGGAAGTCGACGTCGTTGCCGGCATTGATGGCTGCGGCAGCGCGCTCCAGGGCTCCGGGCAGGGAGTATATCTGGTCGATGGAGGTGTAGTCGCTGACGAGCATACCATCGAAACCGAGATAGCCCTGGAGGATGTCCTGCATGATCTCGGCATTGCAGACGCAGTTGACGTCGTGCACCTGGTGGTAGCCGGTCATCACCACCTTGCACCCCTCGCGGCGTATCATCACCTCGTGGGGTAGGAGTATCTCCTCCATCATCTCCTTCTCCCCGGTGTTACCGCCGCCACCATAGCCCAGGTAGTGCTTGCTGCAGGCTGCCACGCCGCGGCGCAGGTCACCCTGCTGGAGGCCACGCACGAAGGCGGCTCCCATGACGGCACTCAGGAAGGCATCCTCGCCATACGACTCCTCGAGGCGGTTGAAGCTGGGGTTGCGACACACGTCGACCATGGGTGAGAGGGCCAGCAATCCACCCATACGACGCAGTTGGGTGCTGGTCTGGCGCGTCTTGAGTTCGGCCAACTCGGGGTTGAACGAACAAGCCTGACCTATCTGCTGGGGGTAGATGGTGGCTCCGAAGGTGTTGATGCCCGTGAGCACCTCCTCGTGGAAGAGGGCTGGTATGCCGTTGGGGGTGTGGTGGATGAGCCACTGCTGGAGTTGAGCCACGCGGTCGCGCAGCACATTGGCATCGGTGGGTGTCTGCGATGCATACTGCGAGAAATGGCCCATACCATTGGGTATGAGTCGCTGGCACTGTGCGGTGTCGAGGTGCCCGGTGGAGTCGAAGAGGTCGTCCATGTAGCGGCTCTGTAGCTGTGCCACACGCTCGTCCATGCTCATGCGGGCATAGAGAGAATCGACCATTGCGTCGTTGTCAGTGGTCATTGAGGGGCGTACACATGATGTCATGGCCAGGGCGGTGATTAGGAGGGGGATGAGTTTCATGCTAAAAAGATTCGAGGTGATGTATCGACTCGCACAGTGGCTTGGGGGAGAGATTATTAATAATGATTATAACCAAAGTACCTCTCCTACCCCACGAAGGGGGAGGGAGAGGACTGGATAGGTGTTAGATAGCAAAGGGATTCTCGCCGGGATAGAGCTGACCTGCGGGGAGAGGTGTGTTGATGTCCTCTACGCCGAGCAGACGGAGCGCCTCGAAGAGAATCTTGCCCACATGCTTGAAGGCATAGGCACCATGGTGGGGGAAGCGCTTGCCAACGAGGACGTGGCGATAGAAGCGTGCGAAACCGGGGATGGCTGCAATACCGATGCCACCGAATGAGCAGGGATCGATGTCGAGGAACTCACCCTGTGCGATGTAGCTGACGAGCTTGGAGTCGCTGTTGGACTGGAGGCGGAACATGGTGGTCTTGCTGGGCATGATCTGTCCCTCGAGTGTGCCCTTGGTGATGTCCTCGCTCATGAGGCGGGCCTGGATGAGCTGGTACTTGATCTTGCAGCTCTTCATGCACTGCGAACAGGTGTTGCCACAGTGGAAGCCCATGTAGAGGTCGCGCAGGTCGCAACCGGCCAGGTTGGCACCCTCGGGCACCACATCAGCGGGCACAGAGTTGTTGATGTCGAGCAGAGTGGCAGGCATCTCGCTGGCACACTCGGCCATGTATTCGCTGACGGCGCCGTAGAGGTCCACCTCGCATGCCACGGGGATGCCGCGACCGGTGAGGCGCGAATTGACGTAGCATGGTTCAAACTCGAATACGGGCTGCCATGCGGGCCAGCACTTGTTGGCAAAGACGGCATAGTCGCAGGCACCCTTGTTGTTCTCATACCAGTCGAGGATGGCGAGCTCGAGCTGTGCCATCTTGTGGATAATCTCGGGATAGGTGTTGCGGTGGCCCAGTTCGGCCTCCATGTCCTTGGCGATGGCCTCTATCTCGGCTGTGCGCGAGGCCACCTTCTCATACTGCACCTTCATGTCGAGCTCGGAGTTCTCCTGCACCTCCACACCGAGGTCGTAGAGAGGCTGGATGGGCGCATTGCAGGCAAAGAAGTCCATGGGACGTGGACCGAAACCGATGACCTTGAGGCTGCGCATACCAATGACCACGCGCGCAATGTGGCGGAAGTCGGCGAGCTCCTTGACAGCCTCAGCGGGCGATACGTTGGGATACTCGGGGATGTAGACCTTGAGTCGGCGCAGGCCTACACTATACGAAAAGTTGAGCACACCGCAGAGCGCATCACCACGGTCGCTGGCCAGGTTGGCCTTGCCCTCCTCCTTGGCAGCCAGCACCATGGCGGGGCCCTGGAACTTCTGTATGAACATGGTGGTGGGACCCTCGGGACCGAAGTTGCCGAGGAACATGCAGACGGCATTCACGCCCTGCTCCTTGGCCCAGTCGAGGGCCTTGAGGGTGTCCTTCTCATTCTCGATGATGACGGGGCAGTCGTATACCTCGGGCAGATTAGCACTACGCACCTCGGCCATCACGGCGGCCAGGCGTGCTTGTGTGAGTGATGCGGGGAAACAGTCGCGGCTTACGCCTACGATACCCAACTTTACTACGGGCTGATTGATCATTTTCAATAGTATTTTTAGTTGTTAGTTATTCGTTTTCCACCCCAAAATTAGGCAATAGAGGTGAAACGGCGAAATATCCCCTACATTTTTTTTGCGCATAAAATGTAAGAAATACGATAAGGCTTTTTGTTTTTTGCAAAGTCGGTAGTAGGAAACCATAAGCAAGCAGGGGAAAGGCCGTGCATGCTAATGATTGTTTATGGGGGAGACTGTTATCACTTTGGGGGAGTCACTTAATAGGCTCCCCTGCTATACTCCCAAATGTAGGAGAGCCACGTGATATAATGGTTGATTTGGAAGGTAGGGAGAAGAGGGATATCATCAGAAGGGGTAGAGAGCTATGCTCGATGGTGGCCTACTACCATAGTTGATTTTAGATATGGGTCTTAGCGTCACAGACTATGGGTCTTGACACTGTTAGGATATGGGGCTTGTCGAGCTGAGATATGGGTCTTGTTGAGCTGAGATATGGGTCATTTTTGAGTAGGGCATACCCATGGTGTAAATTATGGTTTAGCTTTCAAAGTGAAAAGCGAAAAAAGAAAAGTGAAAAGTTTGCTACCGCACGGAGTATAAATAGGATGATTTAAGTTTCGGGAGTTAGGAACTCCCGAAACTTAAATTCTTTACTCTGAACCA
>CALZKW010000170.1 GCA_945788095.1 uncultured Prevotellaceae bacterium
ACGCTAATCTATAGCGACCCTTACAGGGTCTTGATTTCCCCGGACAGTAATAATACAAAAAAGACGAGGCGACCGAGCGCCTCGCACTATGGTTGTTGCTATACGAGATTCTTGCTGAGGTACTTCACAGGGAAGTAGATGGAGAGCCAGCTGACCACCACCACGGTGATGAATACCAGCAAAACATCGATGAAATGGATGCTTACGGGGTATGCCTCGATGATGAAGCTGCCCTCAGCCTCGCCCAGGCGTATGAGTCCGTAGGTTTGCTGAGCCCAGCAGAGTCCGAGTCCGAGAGCGATGCCGATGATGGCGCCGAGAATGCTGATCAGGCCTCCCTCGAGCATGAAGATATGGCTCAGTTGGTTGTTGGTGGCGCCCAGGTTGCGCAGCGTCTGCACGTCACGCTTCTTGTCTATCATGAGCATGCTCAGGCTGCCGATGATGTTGAAGCAGGCCACCATGAGGATGAAGGTCAGGAAGAGGTAGGCGATGAACTTCTCGATGGCCATGATATTGAAAGTCTCCTCCTGTTGCTCGTGGCGGTTGAGCACCTTGAAGTCCTTGCCCATCATCTCCTGTATCTCGCGCTGAGCCTTGTCGAGGTCGGTGCCGGGTTGCATCTTGAGTTCGATGTGCGACACCTTGCCCTGCTGGTCAAAGAGGCGCTGTGCGAATCCGAGCGAGGTGATGATATACTGGCTGTCGTATTTGTCTTGCATCACCTGAAACACCATGCCCGGCGAGTTCAGCTCGTCTTGGTTGAAGCTGCTCAGCGGGTTGCCCATGTTGACTCGCTCGCCCTTCTTGGGGGCATAGATGGTCAGCGGATTCTCGAAGAAGGCCTGCAGGCCGAGTCGGGCACAGAGTTTGATGCCAAGCACACCGTATTCCAGCACGTCGGCGTGGAGGTTGAGCCCATTCTCTGGCTTGGGATACATGAGGTGGTCTATGTTGACGAGCTCGTTGTATGAGTCGTCCACGCCCTTGACCGTCACCATATACTGCTTGCCGTTGTGCACCACCAGCGCATTGTCCTCCATGCAGGGGGTGTATACCGCCACGTCGTTGCGGTTGCGGAGTTCTTTGAGTCCGGGGTGGTCTATGCTGGTGGTCTTGCCCTCGGCGAGTGTGACCTTGAGTTGGGGGTCAAACTCGGTGAAGAGCGATGCCACGAGGTCCTGGAATCCGTTGAACACACTCAGCGTGCATACGAGGGCCATAGCGCCAATAGCCACACCGCAGGCCGAGATGCCCGAGATGATGTTGATGGCGTTATGGCTCTTCTTCGAGAAGAGGTAGCGGCGTGCTATGAAGAATTCGTACTTCACTTTTTAATAGGTTTTAGGTTATAGGTTTTAGGTTATAGGTTTTTTGGGGTGGGCTATCCACCTAAAACCTCAAAGCAGGGCGTCCTAAAACCTACAATCCCTTATTTCTTCAGCAATCGGTCGATGTTGTCCACGTAGTCGAGGCTATCGTCGATGAAGAACTTCAGTTCGGGGATGATGCGCAACTGGTGACGTACACGGTTGCCGAGGTCGAAGCGCACCTGCTTGGTGTTGTCGTTGATGTTCTTCACGATTTCCTCTGCCTTTTCGCTGGGGAATACGCTGAGGTATACGCGGCATGAGCTCATGTCGGGGCTGATGCGGCAGGCGCTTACGCTTACCAGCACGCCGCGCATGCCCATGGTCTGCAACTGAAATATCTCGCTCAACTCCTTCTGAATCAAGCGTGCAATCTTATTCTGTCTTGTAGTTTCCATAATCCTGTTTTTCTGTTATTGGTCTAAATGGCCTAATGAGTCTAATTGGGCTAATAGGCCTGATTGGTCAAAATGGTGGATAGTCTCTTGTCGGGCTCCGTAGAGGCTCCTCCCCTTTGGGAGAGGCGGGGGTGGGGCTACTTCTTCCTTATTATAGTCAGTCCGTCGCGCAGGGGCAGGATGACCTTCTCCACGCGCTCGTCCTGAGCCACCAGGTCGTTGAATCGCTGCAGGCCCAGGGTCTGCAGATCGCTCTCGCGTGCTTTCTCTACGATGCGTCCATACCAGAGGGTGTTGTCGGCCAGGATATAACCGCCGGGGCGGAGTCGTGGCAGTATCATCTCGTAGTATTCCACGTAGAGGCGCTTGTCGGCATCGATAAACACCATGTCCCACTCCTCGTCCAGGTTTGGCACGATGTCGAGAGCATCGCCGATATGGAGGTGTACCTTGTGGCCGTGCTCGCTGCCGTCGAGCCAGTGGCGGATGAAGTCCTCGATTTCATCGAATATCTCGATGGTGTGGAGCTGTGCATCCTCGTCGAGGGCTTCTGCCATGCTCAGCGCGCTGTAACCGCTGAAGGTGCCGAGCTCGAGCACTCTCTTGGGTTGTATCATGCGCACCAGCATCTTGAGCATGCGTCCCTGCAGGTGTCCGCTGGCCATCTGTCCGTAGCTCAGTTTGAGTTGGGTGTCACGCCAGAGGCGGTGCAGGTAGTCGCCCTCGGGGTCGATGTGCTGCAGTATGTATTCGTCGAGTGTCATGGGCGGATAAAGCCTTCGAGGGCCAGTCTGTATGAGTTGAGTCCGAATCCGCAGATGACACCCTTGCATCCTGCGCTGATCATGCTCTTGTGTCGGAATGCCTCACGCTGGTGCACATTGCTGATGTGTACCTCCACCACGGGTGTTTCCACGGCCTTGATAGCATCGAGCAAGGCCACGCTCGTGTGGGTATAGGCACCGGCATTGAGTATGATGCCGTCGTAGCTGAAGCCCACCTCATGTATCTTGTTGATCATCTCTCCCTCGATGTTGCTCTGGTAGTAGTTGATCTCCACATCGGGGTAGGCGTCGCGGAGGTGGTCCAGATAACTCTCGAATCCCTGGTTGCCATAGATGGTGGGTTCTCTTTTGCCCAGCAGATTGAGGTTTGGTCCGTTGATAATTTGTATTCTCATACTTTTCTCGTAATTTTGCGCAAAAATACGCAAAAACTATCGAATATCCAAGAGCAAGTCATGCAAAAGATTGAATTCCATAATACTGGCACCGTCGGCGAGAAGTTGCTGCAGCGCTATGTGCAGTACCTGCGCCTGGAGCGTTCCTATTCGGTCAACACCCTTGATGCGTATGTCAAGGATTTGCAGAAATTGCTTAATTACTACTCCGACGAGGGCATCAACTTTAGGGATGTCACGCTCGATGAATTGGACCATTTTGCTGCTACTATGGTCGATTTAGGCATCTCCTCCACCAGTGTGGCCCGTATCCTGAGCGGAGTGCGTTCCTTCTATCGATTCTTGATGCTCGAGCGCGAGATTGCCACCGATCCCACCGAGTTGCTCGAGTCGCCCAAGCGTGCCAAGCGTCTGCCCGATGTGCTGAGTGTCGAGGAGGTGGATGCCATCGAGAGCCAGATAGACATGAGTCGCGACGAGGGCCAGCGCGACCTGGCCATCATAGAGACTCTCTACAGTTGCGGACTGCGTGTCAGCGAACTCTGTGGCTTTCTCCTCAGTAATTATTATCCCGAGGAGGGTTTCATTCGCATTCATGGTAAGGGCAACAAGGAGCGCCTCGTCCCCATCGGTTCGCGTGCCATCCGTGAGATCAACCTCTGGCTCGAGCAGCGCAGTCAGATGAAGTGCATCAAGGCGGGCCACGAGGATTATCTCTTCCTCTCCTTGCGCCGTGGCACCAAACTCTCGCGCATCACCCTCTTTGTCATGGTCAAGGAACTTGCCGAACGTGCCGGCATCACCAAGAATATCTCACCTCACACCTTTCGTCACAGTTTTGCCACCCATCTCCTCGAGGGCGGAGCAAACCTGCGTGCCATCCAGGCCATGCTGGGCCACGAGAGCATTGCCACCACAGAGGTCTATACCCACATCGATCGCTCCCGCCTTCGTCAGGAGGTGCTCGAGCATCATCCTCGCAACATTCTCTACCGCGAGAGGCATGGTGAGTGACCCCTGTCCCTGGATGCTTGTCTGTGTTAGTATAGACATCCAAATGCCCAAAGAGGTATTTTGTTGCCGTAGGCGTATTCAGTATCGTCGGCAGCGATGAAGGCGTCCGAAAGGCCTGCTATTTGTTTCCCGTCTTTGTTCCTGCCACCAATTTCTATGGTGTAGCGTTTGTCGACCACGAGGTCTCCTGATTTGGCGTATTCCAAATGATGTCTGTACGATAATTGGTTGACCATGAATGCCTCTCGGGTTGTTCCGATGTTGCCGCCATCCAGCGAGAGGATGTTGATAAGATTGGGGTTCTCAAGGTAGATTTTGTCCGGCTTCTGCATTTTTTTTATGTTGTCCTCTCTTGCGTAGAGCATATTGATGAGTCGTGATTTGGCCAGCACTTGGAAGTAGGACAACAGCGTTGTACGTGCCACACCGGCGGCAGCAGAGATTTTGGTCATATCGATTTGCAGAGGCACGTTGGTAGCAAGAATAGTCAGCAAACTCTTGATTTTCCGCAGGTTGCTCACGTCTACCCCGCACAGCAGTGGCAGCTCTACGTCGATGATGAAGTTCACGATGTTTTCGGCACGGATAGCATATTCCTGTTCGCCTTCAAGGATAAATGGATAGTAGCCCTGTCTGAGGTATTCGCTGAAATAGGCAAGTGGTCGGCACAGGGCATTGACTTCTTCGCAATAGCTGTTGGGATTCTCCAGCAGTTGTTCCAATGTCGTGGTCGGTATAGTGATGTTGTATTTCAGCGCCAGGTATTCTCTGTATGACAGTCCTTGCATTTCATAGGGCACACATCTGCGCGACAGGTCAGCATCGGCATTGATAATGTCGAGCATCGAACTCCCGCTAATCACTATCTTGAGGTCAGGGTAAGCGTCGTATATCTCCTTGATTTCATGGCTCCATCCAGGGTATTTATGCACCTCGTCGACAAACAGGTGCTTGCCTCCTTGGGTGTAAAACCTCTCCACAAAGTCGAGCAGACTGATCTGTGTGAAATAGTTGCTGTCCAGACTCACGTAGAGTTTGCTCTTGTAGTCTATGCCGTGTAGTTTCAGATACTGCAGCATCAGTGTCGTTTTTCCTACACCTCGCGCTCCGCGGATAGAAATCAGTCTGCAGTCCCAGTTAATTTCCTCTATAATACTGCGTACATAGTCGGTACGAGTCAGGTTGATGAGGCGTCGGCATTTGTTGATTAATGTCTCCATTTTTAGCTCCTTTTGGCTGCAAATATAGGTAATTTGTTTGATGTGTCAAACGATTTAGGGCGAAAAGTGTTTGACGCGTCAAACGAATTTTGGCCAAAATTGTTTCATCCGTCAAACACTTGCTCTATAGGAGCGACATAACTTAAATATTTTCATAACGTATTAGTATAGGCGGCCCTTACAAGGCCAAAGGATAGGGGAGCAATGCCATACGTAGGGTTGATACCCTACGCTAATCTATAGCGACCCATACAGGGTCTTGATTTCCCCGGGACAGCAATAGTTATTATTAAGAGCCATTAAGGGCTGTTTACTCCCCTTTTATACCCTTAAAAGGGCTCACTGGGAAAAGCCTGTGTTTGCAAATTGGAGTTTAGTGGGGAGATGCGGGGGTGGTTTAACAACGGAACGAACGGAAAAAATATTAATCACACGAAGGCACGAAGTGATATGAGTATAGCAGACCATAAGTTGACATAAGCAATGCAAATTTCGTTGTCGATACAATCGCCTGGAA
>CALZKW010000171.1 GCA_945788095.1 uncultured Prevotellaceae bacterium
GGCATTGGCTATAAGAAACATATTACCAGCGAGTTATATGTTAACCTATAATTTTTCCCGGACACCAATATTATTTTATATTAATCCTGTACGATGAATGTGACCGTCTGGTCGCCGTTCTTCACGGTGTAGGTACCAGGGGTACAGTTAGATAATACCTTGATGGTACCATCTGCTTTGACACAGTCGAGACCAGTTGCATCAGGATATTCTACATCGTTCTTGTTGTCCTTATCATTCTTGGTAGCGGTTACCTGGATGGTCACATTGTCGTCATTGTCTACAACGTACTGTGAGAGTGACAGGGTGTAGATATCGCGTACTGCGAAGGTGCGCTCGTATACGGTAGTAGAACCGTTGCAGTTTACGGTGCGGGTTACGGTGTAGACTCCAGTAGTAGCTGTGGGCTTTACGGTCAGCTTACCAGTTGCAGGAACAATATCAACGTTACTACCACCAGTGATGCTGTAAGTAGATGTCGAATTAGCACCAACATCGTTTGCAGAAGTAACACTCACGGTCTGGTCGATCTGTGAGAGGTTTACGATGGTCTTGCTCAGAGTGAAGCCGAAGTCCTTAACCACGAAGTCTACAGTAGCATCGCCCTCGTCGGTGGTGTAAACCACCTTGTAGGTGCCGGGCTTAGCAGCGGTGCCTACGGTTACCTTACCGTTGGTATCGATGGTTACCTGACCAATCTGGTCGCCGGTGAGACCATCGGGATACTGGAGGCTGAAGGTACCTGCCTTGCCAACCTCAGTTTCGCCTGCGAGGGTGCGGTTGGTGGTGAGGGTGGTAGCTGCCTTACCACCGGTACCGATCTCAGTGGTAGAGAGGGTGATAACATAGTTGCCCACTACATAGAACTGTGCTTTGTAGTAGTCTGAGTGGTTTGGGTAGCTGTTCTTCTCGGTGTCAGCCAAGGTGTACTTAACGGTGTAGACACCAGTCTTAGCACTCACGGGAACGGTTACAACACCGTGATCATCAACCGTAACCTTCTTGTTGTTATCCAAGATAGAGGTCTGATCCTCTTCGATCTCCCAAGTACCCTGGGGTGAACCCACCTGAGTATCGCCCAGATAGAGATAAGCATGGAAGGAATTAGAAGTAGATGCCTTAACGCTCTTCTTCTCGAGCACAACGCTGTAGTCAGTAGTTGTGGTACCATCGCTGATGGTGTGGTCAGAATCCTTGGTAGCCCAATCCTCTACGGTACAGTTGTCGAATACGATGGGATAGAGAGCATTGTCGGTATTCACGGTAGGACTGTTGGGCTCGATGGTGCCTGGATTACCGGTGGTACCGTTGCTGTTCTTAGTAATCTTGAAGATGTAGGTGTAGTGGTGGTTGCTCTCCCACTTTGCGTTGTCAGCGGGCACGTGCACGGTTGCATCCTGCACCTTGATACGCTCGCCGGTCTCGTTTGCGGTCAACTCGTATGACACGTGGAAGGTGAAACCGGTTTCGTTCCCCTTAGGAAGTGCGTAGTAAGTAGTGGGCGACTTGGTAGCGAGCACACGGGTGGTACCAATCTCAGTAGCTGCGGGTGAAGTGAATTTCAGAGGAGCATTGGTGGGGTCAGCACCGTACTGTTCAACAGTAGGATTGCCCACATTGTTGAAATTGACTTTGTAACCGCAAGTGTTAATGTAGTTAGCACCATCTTTGGTATAGTTGTTACCACTCTCTACTGCGGGAGCAGCAGATACGCCATAGTCGTTGGTAAGGTTGAGGATACGTACGGTGTAACCCTTGATGTCCTCCCAGAACTTGATGTTCACCTTAGCGTTGAGGCGCTTGAAGTCGAGGGCTACGTCCTTGCCATAGTCACCCCTGTCCACCTTTGTGGCAGCGTACATGTACTCGCAGAGCTCGGTAGGACCGTTGCCCTCTACATAGGCAGCCTTGATGGAACCGTTGGGGATGGTGAGCACATGGCTGCTGTTGTCATAGGTAGCAGTACCATCGCCATTGATGTAGGGTGAGTAGGCATAGAAGGTGGTATAGTCCGCATGGAGGTCCCAATACTTGAGGTACTGGTTGGCCTTGTTTGACATAAACTTGTCCTGGTCCTTGGTGTAGTAACCCTCAGTGCCCAGGTAGTTGTACTCAGCGTAACCGAGCATCTCATACTGCCACATAGAATGGCCGTTGTAGTTACCCAGAGAGTCGCCCATGGTGGTCTGGTTGCCATCCATGTAGTAACCCTTCTTCTTGTTCTCGTCCATGTAACCCACGAGGTAGTTGTCCATCA
Organism: uncultured Prevotellaceae bacterium; assembly: GCA_945788095.1. Lineage (GTDB taxonomy): Bacteria > Bacteroidota > Bacteroidia > Bacteroidales > Bacteroidaceae > Physcousia. Next base: position 2,258 of record CALZKW010000171.1, read on the forward strand.
CGCTGTTGACCCCGTCACTCGACTTGTAGGCAAAGACACCGAAGTTGTAGTGACCTGACTCATTGAGCGAAGTGGCACGGGTGATAGAGTTGCGGTTGAGCACCTGGAAACCGATGGTCTCCTTGCCTCCAGACTGACCCTGGCCTTCAGAGAGGTCGTAGTTACTTGAGCAGCTTGCCATTGCGGCTACAGCTACCGCAAAGAATAAAAACTTCTTCATTATTGAAAGATTTTAAATTAATATATATTTATAATGTATTTGAGCTTTTAGGTTGTAGGTCTTGGGTTGTAGGTTCCTTACTACCTCATGACCTTAAAGGATGATATCGTAGTCGACATTCTCGTAGTCCTCCACGTTGGGCACAAAGAGGTTGCCGGAGCCCTGCTCGCCCGATGAGGGGGGCTTGATGTCGAGGGCATTGATGTGTACGGTCAGCACTCCACCGTGGGCTCGGGCTCGGCACTGGTCGGTGATGAGGAAGTCGAGGGTCTTCTCGGTGCCGTTGCTGAACTGCAGGGTGAGGAAGAGCTTGTTGTCGAGGTCCGTGCGCGTACCGTTATAGTCAGCGCGGGTGTCGGTGGCCCATCCGTCCATGTCGCAGAGGCCATAGGTGGTAAGCTTACCGCCGGCGATGTCGACCGTCTCGCCGTCAGCATCGATGCCCTGCTTGAAGCGCATGGGGAAGTAGACCATACAGGGCGAGTTGTTGGTGTGGGCCGTGTTGACACTCGTACCGTTGGCAAAGGCCGATACGGCAGCATCGCCCGTCACACCCACGATGCGTCCATCGTTGTTGTGCACAATGACCTGCACGAGGTAGATGTACACCAGGGGATTGAGGGTGGTCTGTATGTGCTTCACACACACCTGCTCCTGCTCGTCGAAGTAGTCGTAGTCCTCGTGATAGCGCGAGATGTAGACTTCCTCCTCGTAGGCGGAGTAGAAGATCTCGGGCTGGTTGTAGAGGCCGGTGACGGCCTGGGCCGAGATGTCGCGCATGATACCGCGGGTGGCTGTGGTCGAGGCCTTTACCTCCTCGAGGTTGCTCTCGTCGATGAGCACCACCTGGGTGCCCGTGGGCGAGTAGATGTTGCTCCAGAGCAGCAGGTCGTAGTAGCCGAAGTTGTAGCTCTTGCGGAAGCTGGTCTGCATCGTGGTGAATCCGTCAGTGCCAGCAGCAGTGTGGGGAGCGGTCTTGTCGTCTCCCACGAAGTAGCGGCGGACCTCATAACTGCGGGGCTGGGGATACTCGATGGATCCGAAGAGGCTCTCGTCGAGGTCATCCCAGCCGTAGTACCAGTGCGACTGCCAGTCTACATCAACGTTCCACACCACCTCGAGGTCCATCACCACGATGGGCATGTCTACCAGCACCTCGTCGGCTGGCAGGTAGAGAGGGGGTTCGATGCAGCCCGTCAGCGTCAGCAGCATCACCACGAGACTCGCGGCCACGCGCTTGGCCGAGGCACCGATGCGGCGTATCTTGTCAGTCAGTAGTCTCATCATTGTTCGCCTCCTTTCTCGCGCTTACGATAGATAATGTCATAGGTCAACTGAATGCCCACGTTGGTGGGGCCGAACCACGTCAAGAGGTGGTTGCGCTTCTTAAACTTGCTGGCCGTGCCGAGGTAGTCGTAGTAGTACTTGCCGTCCTTGTCTCCCGTGATGGGGTTGCCCCACACGTAGGGGTCGTACTTGGTAGCCAGGAAACCCACAGCTGCCATCAGTTCGAGGCGGAAGTGTCCGTCTCGGGTCAGCTTCACGGTGTAGCCTCCGGTGAGACCGGCTCCGGCTCCTTCGCCCTCCCAGCCCTTGGTCTCGCTCAGGCCGATGCCGTAGACAAAGCCCTGGGCATAGGCTCCGAGGTAGGCTCCGCGGTAGGGATGGCCGCGGCGGAAGTAGCGGCGTATCTCAATCTGGGCATCGCGTATCTGGAAGAACTCGTGGGAGTCCCAGTGGCGGTGGTTGGTCCAGGTGAATCCGAGGTTGTAGGTGAGGTGTCCGCGGCGAGGGAAGAACTCGAGCTGAACGTCCACACCGGGTGCCCAACCAAACTGGGGTATGTAGAAGAAGTCACGCAGCAGATTGGTGCGCAGTGCCACCACGGGGATGCGGGGCGCCTTGACCCTGGGCACAGTCACCACGGGGGTGTCGGCAGGGAGGGTGTCAAGGGGTTGCTCCACAATGGGTTCTTCGATGACAGGTTCCTCCACAATGGGCTCCTCGATGATGGGTTCGGGCTCCACCTTGCGACCGAAGAAGAGGATGACGCGGGCCTGACGCAAACGGGGGAAGTAGTCGCGCAGGAGTCGCTTCCAGAGGCGTCCGTGGTCGTAGGTCTGGAGCTTGCGCTTGCACACCTCCTCGTCTCCCTTGCTCTGCTCCCAGATGCGCGACACGATGGTGGCGGCATGGTCACCCGACTGCTGGAGCAGGTACACCAGGTAGCCGTAGTCCTCGCAGATGCTGGTGGTCTCGATGGTATGGGAATCGATACCCCCGAGATCGCTGCTCAGGAACTCCACGAGGCGCTGTGTACGGGCGCTTCCCAGACGGCAGTTGTTGTGGTAGGGACCCTCGGGCGAGGCGGCACCACGCACGATGACCTTGCGAAGCACAAGGTCCTTCTGGCGCAGAATGGGCAGGATATGCTGCTTGTAGAGGGGGATAAAGGGATCGGTGGAAAGCAGCTCGGAACGGTTTACGCGGAATCGTATACCGCGAGCAGTAGCATTAAACAACGAGTCGCCAACCACAGGAATAATAGCTGACGAATCACTGCTTATGTAGACAAAGGGATAATCCTTGAGGGGCTGGAAGGCCTTGCCGTCCTGGGCCGACGCCCCCAGCGAGGGCAGCACCAGCACGAGTATAACTATCACCAGACGTATATAATTCTTCAAAGCCATATTTTATTTTGCGATGGCCAATCCTCAAACCGGTAGACTGAGGAAGAAGGCCCATAATTTCACTTAGAATTGCAAAGTTACTAATATCTAATGCACTAACCAAATTTAACGATAAGAACAGATGCTTTGTTGCATAAATGAAACATAAAGATAGCATTTTTTTTTGGGGGGGGTAAAAACAGCGGATTTTGCATGGGGAAGCCCCTATATTCGTAGCCGTGCATTGTAGGTGTTTTTAACAACAGAACGAACGGAATAATTACTTCTGTTTGTTCCGTTGTTAAACCTTTATAACAACAGAAAGAACGGGAAAATATAAATCACACGAAGGCACGAAGTGATATGAGTATAGCTGACCATAAGTTGACATAAGCAATGCAAATTTCGTGGTCGATACAATCGCCTGGAGGGCGATATTTCTATAACCGGGGGTGCCGAACG
>CALZKW010000172.1 GCA_945788095.1 uncultured Prevotellaceae bacterium
CGTTCGGCACCCCCGGTTATAGAAATATCGCCTTCCAGGCGATTGTATCGACAACAAAATTTGCATTGCTTATGTCAACTTATGGTCAGATATACTCATATCACTTCGTGCCTTCGTGTGATTAATATTTTTCCGTTCGTTCCGTTGTTAAACCATCCCCGCATCTCCCCGATAAACTCCAATTTGCCAACTGACCACGGCTAATCTCTCCAGTTGGGGCGATGTGTGATCTCCAGTTGGCCAGCAAGAGCAGGACACATAGTCAGAATATGGACTGACAGCATAAAAAAGCAGAGCTCCCGGTGTGGGGAGCCCCGCTCTGTGATATTATGACAACCTATGTGAGGGGAGGATTACTCGCCGAAGTATCTCTTCAGCAGGCCCTGGAATCCCTTGCCATGACGAGCCTCATCCTTGGCCATCTCGTGCACGGTGTCGTGGATGGCATCGAGGTTGGCAGCCTTGGCAGCCTTGGCGATGTCGAGCTTGCCCTCGCAAGCGCCACACTCAGCCTCAGCACGCTTCTTGAGGTTGGTCTTGGTGTCCCATACAAGGTCGCCGATGAGCTCGCAGAACTTAGCTGCATGCTCGGCCTCCTCGAGAGCGTAGCGATAGAAAGCCTCGCCAATCTCGGGATAACCCTCACGGTGTGCCTGGCGCGACATGGCCAGATACATACCTACCTCTGAGCACTCACCCTCGAAGTGAGCCTTGAGGCCTGCCATGATCTCCTCGGGGCAACCCTTGGCTACGCCAATCTCGTGCTCGCACACGAAGTTGAGACCATTGTCCTCTACCTCCTTGAACTTGTCAGCAGGCTGCTTGCACTGGGGGCACACTGCAGGTGCCTCTGAACCCTCATAGATGTAACCGCATACGGTACAAACGAATTTCTTTTTCATTGTATTTCTTATTTTAATTGTTAGTTGTTTCGCTTTTGTTTCGCTAATGCAAAAGTAGAACAAAATCGCAACACCCGCAAACGTAATCGGGCATTTTTTGTGACGTTTGCAGAAATTTCCTACCTAAATTCTTGTTTATCTAACCGAGCCGTTGTAAATTTGCATTCGATAAGCCAAAGAAGACATGCGATAATAGCTCAGTTGGTAGAGCATTGGCTTCCCAAGCCGAGGGTCGCGGGTTCGAGTCCCGTTTATCGCTCACATTTCCACCATATCTTATAGAAGAAAAACAACAGACATATAATATATAATGTATAGAACAAAGACTTGTGGTGAGCTTCGTCTCGCCGATGCCGGTCAGACCGTAACACTGGCCGGATGGGTACAGGGTGTGCACGATTTGGGCGCCCTGACTTTTGTTGACCTCCGCGACCGCTACGGCATCACCCAGTTGGCATTCAACGAGGATACCGCTGCCGAGCTCAAGGAGAAGGCACAGCGTCTGGGCCGTGAGTACGTGGTACAGGCCACCGGTGTGGTAGCCGAGCGCTACAGCAAGAACAAGAATCTGCCTACCGGCGAGATAGAAGTCAATGTGACCGAGCTCAACATTCTCAACGAGAGCCTCACCCCTCCATTCACCATTGAGGACAACTCAGACGGTGGCGACGACATCCGCATGAAGTACCGCTACCTCGACCTGCGCCGCAATGCCGTGCGCAAGAATCTCGAACTGCGTCATAAGTTCGCCTTCGAGGTGCGCCGCTACCTCGACCAGCAGGGATTCCTCGAGATTGAAACTCCCATCCTGGTTAACAGCACCCCCGAGGGCGCACGCGACTTCGTGGTGCCCAGCCGCATGAATCCCGGCCAGTTCTATGCCCTGCCCCAGAGTCCTCAGACCCTCAAGCAGCTCAGCATGGTGGCTGGCATGGACCGCTACTTCCAGATATGCAAGTGCTTCCGCGATGAGGACCTCCGTGCTGACCGTCAGCCCGAGTTCACCCAGATAGACTGCGAGATGTCGTTCGTAGAGCAGGAGGACGTGCTCCAGATGTTTGAGGGCATGAGCCGCCATCTCTTCAAGACCATCCTCAATATCGACATCCCCACCCTGCCCCGCATGACATGGGCCGATGCCATGAAATACTATGGTAGCGACAAGCCCGACACACGCTTCGGCATGGAATTCGTGGAACTGAAGAACCAGCAGCCCGACAACGCCTCGCGCGAACTCGTAGAGAGCATCTTCCCCGAGGGATTCGGCGTGTTCGACAGCGCTGCCTACATCGGCGCCATCTGCTGCGAGGGACAGGCCGTGCTGACCCGCAAGCAGATCGACCAGCTGACCGACTTCGTGAAGCGTCCTCAGATTGGCGCCAAGGGCCTCGTATATGCCCGCGTGCAGGAAGACGGCAGCGTGAAGAGCTCCGTAGATAAGTTCTACACCCAGGAGACCCTCCAGGTACTCAAGGACAAGATGCAGGCTAAGGCCGGCGACTTGATACTCATCCTCTCGGGCGATGATGCCATGAAGACCCGCAAGCAGCTCTGCGAACTCCGCCTCGAGATGGGTTCACGCATGGGTCTGCGAGACAAGAGCAAGTTCTCATGCCTCTGGATCATCGACTTCCCCATGTATGAGTGGAGCGACGAGGAGCAGCGCCTCATGGCCATGCACCACCCCTTCACCTCACCCAAGCCCGAGGACGTGCCCTTGCTCGACACCGACCCCGCACGCGTTCGCGCCAATGCCTACGACATGGTGATCAACGGCGTAGAGGTAGGTGGCGGTAGCATCCGTATCCACGACGCCAAGCTGCAGCAGAAGATATTCGAGATCCTCGGTTTCACACCCGAGCAGGCACAGCTCAAGTTTGGCTTCCTGATGAACGCCTTCAAGTATGGTGCACCCCCTCACGGTGGTCTCGCCTATGGTCTGGACCGCTTCGTGAGCCTCTTTGCCGGTCTCGACAGCATCCGCGACTGCATCGCATTCCCCAAGAACAACAGCGGACGCGACGTGATGCTCGATGCTCCCGGCTACATCGATCAGAGCCAGCTCGACGAACTCTGCCTCAAGGTGGATTTGCCTGAGGCATAACACCTCCGTATGGAAAGACTTTGGAACGCTAATTATAACAGGGTGATGTTGACAAACTTCACCCTGTTCTTTTCTTTCTACCTCCTCACGCCCCTGCTCCCGCTCTACCTGAGCGAGACCTTCGCCGCCAGCAAGGACACCATCGGACTTGTGCTGAGCGGCTATACCGTCATGGCCCTCGCGGCACGTATCCTGAGCGGACATATCGTGGACAGCTACCCCCGCAAACGTGTGCTGCTATGGTTTCTGATGGCCAACTTCATCCTCTTTGGGGGCTATCTGGCTGCAGGCACCCTGCTTTGGTTTACCCTCGTGCGCACCCTCCACGGTGCCACCTTCGGAGCATCGACGGTGGCCAACAGCACCATGGCCATCGACGTACTGCCTGCCTCACGGCGCAACGAAGGCATCGGATACTACGGACTAAGCAACAACCTCGGATCGGCACTGGCTCCCACCGTGGGCATACTCGTCTACAAGCACACCCACCACTTCGAGTTGCTCTTCCTCCTGGCCTTCATCACGGCTGCCATCGGCTACCTGGCCTCGCGACGCATCACCACCCCACCCCAACCGCAGGCCACCGCACAACGACGTTTCTCGCTGCGCACTGTCTTCCTCACCCAGGGATGGTACATCGCCCTGCTCATCGCTCACTTTGGCTTCTGCTGGGGACTGCTCAGCAACTATCTGGCCATCTATGGCAAGGAGCATCTGGGCGTCACCAGCGGCACGGGCACCTACTTCCTCATCCTGAGCATCTGCCTCATCCTCTCCCGCCTGCATGGCAACCGCAGTCTGCGCCAGGGACGCCTCATCCACAATGCTGCCATAGGCACGGTGCTGTCGACCATCGGTTATGTGCTCTTCATAGCATGGCCCTCTATGGCGGGCTACTATGCCTCAGCTGTCTTCATCGGCCTGGGCAACGGACATATATGGCCTGCCTTCCAGAATCTCATCATCTCGCTTGCACCCTCCCACCAACGCGGCACTGCCAACAGCACCATCCTAACCGCATGGGATCTCGGCATGGGTCTGGGCATCCTCCTCGGTGGCATCGCAGCCGAGCACTGGGGCTACGACACCGCCTTCTGGCTGATGGCCGCTACCCACATCCTTGCGCTCCTGCTCTTCGCTATCCGCCACCGCTCCATCGGGGCATAGCTTTCTTAAGCCCAAATCGGTTCATTAGAAAAGGAAGGAGGCAATTTTAAGAGATTATTTACGAATTGCAGGTAGTATCAATAGCACAATCAGCCTCTGAAGGAGGCTAATAACATAGCACAGGGGCTTGCCCCTGTGTAAGGTAGTATCATACATTCTCTACCCCTGCTAAGGGGGGGCATAGCAATTTGTTATGCGCCCCCTACAGGGGCAAGAAATGAGGTGTTATGTAACGTAGGGGCAAGCCCCTACGCTATGTGATTTGGCGCCTACAGCGCCCTCTCAGACTTGTTTCGAACAGAGCCTAACTATAGAACTTGAGTAAAAGACCGCATTGGGTTAAAACCACTGGATACAACAAAAAAGAGACGCTAACATTAGCTCAAATCTGCTAATTGTCAGCGTCTCTTACTCTGTCGGGGTGACAAGACTCGAACTTGCGACCCCCTGGTCCCAAACCAGGTGCGCTACCAACTGCGCTACACCCCGAGTGCTATCAAATTCTCGAAAGCGGTTGCAAAGATACAACAAATCTATGAATGCGCAAAGTTTTTAGTAGAAAATTTACACTCATGGGCGTCAATTGACCTATGTCAAGACCCCGATTTGGTATCAAAGGGCAAATGGCCGTACCTTTGCATCGCAATCAAGAAGCACTGACTATCAGTGCACAAGAGGAAGCAATGGTTCACATTGTGACAATGGATGAACCAGACGAGTAGTAAAAGCGGTTTGTCGCAGCGTGCCACAACGGTGGCTCGACTGGCATAAACAACAGAAAGGAAATGGGTAATTAGATAATGTACGCTCCCTCTTGCGCCAGACGGCTGTGATGAGTCGCCGCTTGAAACCAGGTGTCGCCGAGACACCACAAAACGATTGAAAACTATGGTAAAGAAGATTGTGTTTATTATGTGTATGGTAATGGCTGCTATCAACTGTGTAGCAAACCCCAACGTCACAAAGGAACACACAGTGAAAGTAACCTGCTACCAGCCCGTAGCCGCACAGTGCAACTCCAACCCAACAGTTACCGCTGACGGCTCGAAGATCAACATGAACAAGCTGAAGCAGGGAGAAGTGAAATGGTGTGCTGTGAGCCGCGACCTGCTGAAGCACTACCCCTACGGATCGAAGATCTACATCGAGGGACACGGATGGTACGAGGTACACGACACCTGCAACAAGCGCTACACTAACCTGGTGGACATTCTCATTCACCCCACCCACAAGGGTTTCTGTAAGAAAGGCGTGAAGATTAGCAACAAAGCTTAACACATACAAATAGGAGGTAAGCACGGACAAGACGTCCGATGTTTACCTCCTATTGTTTTGTGTGCACTGGGAATGCAAATTGGGAGTTTTGCGGGGAGATGCGGGGATGGTTTAACAACGGAACGAACGGAAAAATATTAATCACAC
>CALZKW010000173.1 GCA_945788095.1 uncultured Prevotellaceae bacterium
GGCATTGGCTATAAGAAACATATTACCAGCGAGTTATATGTTAACCTATAATTTTGTTGCCCAGGTACTTATAAAAAAGTTAAACTAAAGTGCTGCGGAATTTAGACTATTGATATATTATCTCTTCTCCCCGCTGAACCATAATTTGAATAGAAGTCATCTCTGGTGGTCTTATGCACGTGTCTTGTTGTATATCTTGCGGTCGAAGCGGAAGTAGCGGGCTGCACGGTGAGCCACATTCTCCTCCCATTCGTCGGTGGGCACGATATAGGGCATCTTGGCCAGGAGCTTGTGGAAGTTGCGTATGTCGTAGGTGTGATTGTAGACAATCTCAAAGAGGCGACGCACCTGGGCTGCCGTGAAGCGCGAGGGTAGGAGATTGAACACCACATCGCTCCGGGTGGTGGCTATGGTACGTATGTAGCGCATGGCGGCGCGAAGTATCTGGTTGTGGTCGAAGGCCAGGGCCGGCACCTCTTCGATGGGCACCCAGCATGCCTCGTAGCGGTCGTTGAGTTTCTGCTGACGTCGGCCTATCTTGATGAGGGCAGTGTAGGCCACGCTGATGAGTCGCTGCACGGGTGTGTGGAGACTGTAGAAGTGGGTGAGCCACTTCTGGTCCTTGGCGTCGTGGAGTCGGTGTGGCGACCCGAAGGTGTGAAACTGATGGAGGTCGATGTCCTTGAGTCCCGTCATCTCCTTCATCACGCGGTGTGCGGCGTCGTCAAACTCCTCGTCGACGTATATCAGGCTGCCCGGCAGTTTGTACTCCGTCTCCCCCCTTTGTGTGGTGGTATTGGTGAGGCGCACCAGCAGCACGCAGAGCTGTTCGCCATTGAATCCCACGAGCACGCAGTCCACGGAGAAGTGTGGATCGCATTGTCTGTTGTTGAGTGTATCGTTTTGCATAGTATCTTTGTTGTGCTGCAAAGGTAAACAAATATTTTGGTACATATATAGGCGGGGGCATAATTCAGTCTTGGCAAATAATGGTGTGTGGGGGAGATGAGATAAAATAAAAATATAGAAAGATATAACAAGGGACGTGCGATAAATAAAAAGTGGATGGGAGAAAGATGGTATGCCGCAACACCCTTTTATCCTCATTCACTTTTTATTTATCCGCCGCTATTTTTTTCGTCCCTTATTTATTTTTATCTATTGATATTTTCTCCCCCACCTCCCCCATAAACTCCAAACGGCCTACCCCTACAGGCGCCCTTTTCGCACCCCAAAGGGCAAATTTACACCCATCATTTTTACACAATTTTCCTCTCTGAGGTTTGCAAGTGACAATGAATTCTACTATCTTTGCACCCACATTGACGTCGTGAAAGACATTAGACTAAACAATATTTTATAACGAAAATCTATGAAATTAAAGACACTCCTTGTAGGATTGACCATCCCCCTGGTGGGCTATGCGCAATCATTCGAGATGAAAAACCAGACGCTGGCGGACCAAGACAACCGCCCTGCACCATGTCACCCCGTGCCACACGCCAGACAGATATTGTGGAACGAAACCGAATTCTATGCCTTCTTCCACTATGGTATGAATACATTCACCGGACAGGAATGGGGCTTCGGCAACGAAAACGAGGCCACCTATGCACCCACACAGAAGCCAAACCCCGAGCAGTGGGTCAAGGCCGTCAAGGCCGCCGGCATGAAGGGAGGCATCGCAGTGGTGAAGCACCACGACGGATTCTGCCTCTGGCCCACAGCCACCACCACACACAGCATAGCCCGTGCGGGCAATGCCAACGGACGCGAAGCCAACATACCCGAACTCTTTGCCGCTGCCAGTCAGAAGCACGACATGAAGTACGGATTCTATATCTCACCCTGGGATCGCAACTCGGCCCATTATGGCAAGGACACCTACGTCTCAGAGGTATTCCTCAAGCAGTGTGAAGAGCTCGCCAAGTATGGCAACGAGCAGTTTGAGATGTGGTTTGACGGTGCCAACGGAGGCGACGGCTACTACGGTGGCGAGGGCGGCAGCCGCAGCATTGACAATAGCATCTACTACGACACTCCCAACCTCCGTGCCCGAGTGCACGACCTGGCCCCCAACTGTGTGCTCTGGGGCGTGGGCGGCGAGGCACGCTGGATAGGCAACGAGAGCGGATTTGCAGGCGAGACATGCTGGGCCATGACCGACTACAACAAGGGCGCCAGCGGCGGACGTGCCGAGAATGGCGATGAGAACGGATGGTTCTGGAATCCCGGCGAGAGCGATGCCAAGGCCACCAACAACGGATGGTTCTGGCATCAGGGCGAGTCCATGAAGAGCGCCGAGCGTCTCTTCCAGATGTATCTCGAGACCGTGGGCCGCAATGCCACCCTCATCCTCAACTGTCCTCCCGACAGACGCGGACTCCTGCCCGACAATACTGTCGACGAGCTCAAGAAACTTGGCAAGATGCTCCACGAGCGCCTCGCCGTGCCCGTATTTGGCATGGATGAGACCACCGCAGCCACCGACCTGGCCAAGAGCGCCACAATCGAGGCCACCGAGGTACGCACTGGCAACTCGTATGCCACCGACATGCTCACCGACGACAACAAGGACACCTACTGGGCCACCAATGATGCCACACGCGAGGCATCCATCACCCTCACATGGGACGAGCCACAGACCCTCCGCTACCTCCAGCTCATGGAGCCCATACAGCTCGGACAGCGCATCAAGAAGTTCACCATCGAATACTCAGCAGACGGCACCACATGGAAGCGCCTCTGCCCCGTGATGGAGACCACCACTGTGGGCTACAAGCGAATCATTCCACTCAACGGCAGCACCAGCGACAGCTACGGCGAGGGATACCGCGCCACCAAACTGCGCATCAACATTCTCGACAGCCGTGCATGCCCCCTATTGTCTAACCTGAGCGTATATTAACCCCATGAACAAGAAATACATCTTACCCGCAGCCCTGCTCGCCATGAGCACCGCTGCCATATCGCAGACCAGCGTCACCTTCGACTCCGACGACTTCCAGAGAGTCAGCGTCTACGACATGTGGGCGGACAGCCCCTTCCGCACCGGAGCCCTCGAGGGCAACGCAGCCGTGTGTGACAATCCCGACACCGAAATCGACCCCGTGCTGGGAGCAGCCCCCAACAGCAGCCAGAAGGTAGTCGGCCTGCAGCGCAGCCGCTACGGCAGCAATGCCTTCGGTGTGCGCATCGATCTCAAGACCCCCTTCCGCCTGACCAAGCAGATGCAGTATGTCCACGTCATGGCCTACATGAAGGACAAACCCGCCGACTCGCGTATGATGGTCATCGGACTGGGCAAGCGCGTGGAGAAGAGCTGGGAATGGCAGCCCCAGGATGTGGAGCAATTCTATGCCCTCACCAGCACCCCCGTCAAGGCCCAGGCTGGATGGCAGGACATCGTGGCCGGATTCAAGGGATGGTCGTATACCGAGGCTGAGAAGGCCGACACCGGTATCGACATCTACTCGCTCGTCATCGTGCCCGACGTACGTTCGCCCCATGCCGACCTTAGCGACTGGGTGGCCTACTTCGACAACATCGTGGTGGACAACGACGCCAACAAGCGATTCACCACCGAGAAGTATGCACTCAACTTCGCTCCCACTGCCACCATCGGCCGTACAGACCGCAACGTCAACGGCGTAGGTCTCACCGTGGGCGGCAAGGCTCAGACCATTGAGGACACACGCAAGAATGCCTACAAGGACCACATGACCGACGTCGTCTTTGCAGCCAAGCCCGGACAGAGCGTTCACCCCACATTCACCTACGCCGGCGCGTGGATGAGTGGCTACATCTACCTCGACTGGAACAACGATGGCGCCCTCAAACATGACGTGGAGACCAACGGCGTGCCCTCTGCTGGCAGCGACGTGGTGAGCTACAGCGCCAAGCTCCTGAACGGCACATGGTATAAGAGCGACGGCACGACCACCTCAAACGGTAACACCATAGGTGCGGGCGTGCCCTCATTCTCCATCCCTGCCGACACTCCTCTCGGATTCTACCGCATGCGCTACAAGGTGGACTGGGACAACCTCGACCCCGCAGGTAGCCAGACCATACTGAGCGATGGCGGCGGCATCATAGACGTCACCCTCGACATCCATGGCGAGGAGGTCAACGTGAGTGCCTCGCAGCTCAACGGCGACATCCTCGTTGCAAGCGACGAGAGCCAGTTGCAGAACACCAAGGTGGCCTACGGACAGCCCCTGACCATCAAGATGCGCCCCGAGAATGGCTTCATCCAGAATGGCTTTACCCTCAAGTATGGCTACAAGATCAGCGCTGCCGAGCAGCTCGACGACAATGGCAACCCCAACTGGATACTCATCCAGGTGCCCGCCTCAGCCATAGCAGCCGATGGCACCTACACCATCCCTGGCGACTATATCCGCGGCGCAGAGGTGCTCATCGAGGGCGATATGCAGTCGCGCAAGGAGTACACCGTCAGCATCGAGGGAGCACCTGAGGGACAGGGCGGCATCAGCTACCAGGGCAACCAGTATGGCAGCGGCAGTTCTATTGTGGCCACCCAGTATCTGGCCGATACCGACCTCACCGCCACCCCCATCGAGGGTTACACCGTGAGCATCACCGTTGATAAGAAGGCATTCACCGTCACCGTCACCTACAAGCAGGTGAAAGCTTACGTACAGGTGACCAGTCTCGACCAGCTCAGCAACACCAAGGCCTATCAGATCAAGAACAAGAATGGCGAGGGCTACCTGGCCTGGAATGCCACCCTCTCGGATGCCTTCGTCAGCATCCGCGGCATCGACGGCACCAACCTGCCCAACGGACTGCCCACCAACGAGGCTGTGGCCAATATCTTCAAGGCAGAGGTAACCCCTTTTGACACCACCGTCGTTTGGCAGATCCTTAACGACGGTGACAAGTACTACCTCTATCAGCCTGCCCTCCAGTGCTACGTCACCCGCGTGGGTCGCGACTATAAGTTCACCCCCAACCAGACCGCCCTCGATGGCATCCGTACCAACAGCGACGACACCTTCGGCTTCCATGCAGGTGGCGGCATGAGCGATAGCTCCACCAATTTTGCCTGTATCGTGACCAACTCCAATCCCGAGGCCGTACGCAACTGGCGCTGGGATGACCACGGCTCTCTCATGTACATCATCGAGAATCCCAACATGGAGTTTGCCGATCCATTCCTCCCCACAGCCATCACCGATGTCATCACCACCACTCCCACCACCCACGGCATCTACACCCTGAGCGGACAACGTCTCACTGCTCCCCCCAGCCGCGGCATCGTCATCGTAGACGGCAAGAAGAAAGTCATGCAGTAACGAAGTGTTACCCCCTCATACCAAGCTCCGGTCCTTCTCCAGCAGGGCCGGAGCTTTTCTTATGAGGTAAATTATGGTTTATGGGGGAGATTGGGTAACAACGGAACGAACGGAAAGCCCCC
>CALZKW010000174.1 GCA_945788095.1 uncultured Prevotellaceae bacterium
CCCAGGTGCCACTTCGTTCGGCACCTGGGGTTATAGAGATAGCGCCCTCCAGGCGAATGTCTCTGTTGGCGTTCCAGGTGTTCGCTATTTATTCGTAGCCGCGCATTGTAGGTTATTTTTAACAACAGAACGAACGGAAAAATAAGATTCTGTTCTTTCCGTTGTTAAACCTTTATAACAACAGAACGAACGGAAATATATGATTCTGTTCTTTCCGTTGTTAAACCTTTATAACAACAGAACGAACGGAAATATAAGATTCTGTTCTTTCCGTTGTTAAACCTTTATAACAACAGAACGAACGGAATAATTATTTCTGTTTGTTCCGTTGTTCCTCAATCTCCCCTACAAACCATAATTAGGAAAAAATCGGTAATCCCCCGATGAATCGGGCATTTTTTTGAGGGCATCCGGTATCGTATTTCCCCCTTAGGCATTCCCCAGCGAGCCACTCTGTCAGCGAGATAATAAAGGTAATCCGCTCTTTATACCGCCGTTAGTCTCCCACATCTTATGTTTCTATCTATCTTTGCACCCGGATTCGTGAGGGATAGTCATACACGATCCATACATCACAAAAAAATCAATATAATTAAAGGACAAATGAGAATGATGAAAAATCTTTTTAAGACAATGCTCTCTGCAGCGTTGTTCACATGTGCTGCGATGTCTGTACAGGCACAGAACTGGCAGTGGACAGGAGAAACCTACACCAATGACACCCCATTCTATCTTGTCAATGCTAAGCGCGTAGATGCCAGTGGTAAGAACTTTGTCGGCCTTAAAGGCAACGACGATGTGATGGTGACACGTGCAGAGGCACAGACCATCAAAGTTTATGTCGAAGGAGGCGACAACAAAATACTATTTATTAACAAACCAAGCTGCGGCCTCAACAATAAGAAGCCCAAGAGGTGGGATATCAATCCCTTTACCGACGATTTCCGTGGCACAGCATACACCATCTCTGATGGCAGCTACTATCTGTACATCAGCAGCGGTGACGTCAAGACTAAGCTCGGTAAGGATGATGCCACTAATTATTGGTACTTCATCTCGCCGTCTCAGATGGCTCAGTATGATTTGTATGACTCTTATCTGGCCGCCTACGCCAAAACGAAGGCTTACTCCCTCTTTGGGTGCTGTCAGAGTATCGTGGGCAGCGCACTGACCGACTACGCCACAGTCAACCGCGACAACGTATCGGCTACCATCTCGGCTCTCGAGGCCATCAATGCTGACTGCGAGGCTGCCATCAGCACTGCTAAGGCAGCCCTTCTGGCCCCTGTAAGCGGCAACCCCATCGATGCCACCTTCCTCATCGCCAACCCCTCGTTCGAGACCAGTGATATGGCGGGGTGGACTGTGTCCGACAACCTCAAAGGTGATGATACCAACATCCTGAACAATACCAAAAATTCCACCACGGGCATTGACGGTGAGTATATGTTTAACACCTGGAAGGATCAGATATATGCTGTTACGAAACATGCTTACCTCGGCGAGTCGCTCAGTCAGACCATCACCAATGTGCCCAACGGTAAGTACATCCTCCGCGCCAAGGCTTGCAGCCAGAGTGGCAACAACATCATCCTGACCGCCAACGGCGTGCATACCAGCATCGTCGGTGTCTCGACTGATAAAACACAAAGTTTCGTAGAGGGCTGCGTGGAATTCTATGTTACCAACAACCAGATTGATATTAATATGGTGGGTGAGGAGTTCTCATACAATAACACCACCGGTACACACTGGTTCCGCGCTGATGATTTCCGCCTTCAGTATGTCCCCGCCTCTGTAGCCCTCTCTGTAAAGGCTAACAAGTTTGGCACATTCGCATCTCCCTTTGCCGTCACTCTCCCCAAAAATGTAGATGCCTACACCGCTGAGGTAGAGGGCAACATCGTACACCTCACTAAGAAAGGTGACAACCTCCCCGCCAACACCCCCGTCATCGTGAGCAACCTCACCGATGCCAACATCAGCAAAAACTTCTATGGCATTGCCACCCCCGAGACCTCTTGCACCAACGATGTCCTGACCGGTGTCTTCACCGCAACCCAGGTGCCCGTGGGCGCCTACGTGCTGCAGACCCAGAACGACGTACAGAAGTTCTACATCGTGGAGAACGGCAAGCAGCCCACACTCTCGCCCAACAAGTGCTACCTCAACGCTCACGCTGGTGTCAAGGCCATCGGTTTCGAGGGTGATGCCACAGCCGTAGAGACCATCGAGGCCCTCACCTCGGGCAGTGCCAAGATCTACGACCTCAATGGCCGTCAGCTCCACAAGCTCCAGAAGGGCATCAACATCATCAATGGTAAAAAGGTGCTGGTAAAGTAAAATAGGATTCAGGCTTAACAACGGAACAAACGGAAAAAATGATTCTGTTCTTTCCGTTGTTAAACCAAAGATAATCTATTCAGGTATAACAACGGAACAAACGGAAAAATATGATTCTGTTCTTTCCGTTGTTAAACCAAAGATAATCTATTCAGGTATAACAACGGAACAAACGGAAAATAATGACTCTGTCCTTTCCGTTGTTAGTAAAGCAAGATAATAACGATCGAATAAACACATTATGAAGAAGACATATATCGCTCCCGTAGCATCAGTATTCACAGTAACTGCCACCACTATCATTGCTGCCTCTATCCCCGTAGACAACAACGCCCCCGCAGATAATAACTACCCCGGCGGTGGCGACACCAAGGCAGACCACAACCTCTGGGACACAGAGTGGTAAAGCCCCCTCTAACTCCCCCCAAAGGGGGAGAACCATTTACCATTTACCATTTACCATTTACAATTTACTGTTGACTGTTGAGTCACTCGAAGACTCAATCGTACATCGTAAATTGTAAATGGTAAATTTGTTTATAGTAATTTGTAAATGGTAAATCGTAAATGGAATCATCCCCTCAACTCCTCCCACCTCTGCTTGGTGCGCTTCCAGCGGTTGTGTGTCCATAGCCAGAGGTGTGGATTGCGCTGTATGCTCTCCTCGAGCAGCTGGGCATAGCGGTCAGTGAGAGTGTAGTCGGGCATGGACTTGGCATCGTGGGTCATCATCTTGATCTCTGCGCGGTAGTAGCCACGGCGGGGACGCGTCACATCGACATAGAGGATGGTGGCATCCACCTGTTTGCCTATCTTCTCGGTGCCGATAAAGAAGGAGGTGTCGTGGTGGAGGAAGGTGCACCACTGGTGCATGGCCTCCCACTTGGGACTCTGGTCAGAGATAAAACCGATGAGAAGCTTCTCGCCATTGCGGCGCGAGGTGAGGATGCTGCGCAGCGTATCCTTCATGGCTATGCAACGCCCCCCAAACTGCTGACGCATGCGGCGAAAGAGTTCGTCGAAGGCCTTGTTGCGCAAGGGGTGGTAGATTTGGGCTCCCTGAAACTCCTTGAGATGGAGCGAGAAACTGCTCAGCCACTCCCAGTTGCCGAGGTGGCCCAGATAGGCAAAGATAAACGATTTGCCGTGGTCCAAGGCATCCTGCTCCAGGTGGTCGAGGCCCACCCACTCCACGCGGCGTCCCATCTCGGCTCTCGACATCGACATCATCTTGAGCGTCTCCACGATGTAGTCGCAGAAGTAGTGGTAGAAGTCGCGCTCTATCTGTCTGCGCTCAGTCTCAGAGCGCTCGGGGAAGCACTCGTCGAGGTGGCGGTGCACCATCTTGCGGCGATACCTTATGATATAATAACACAAGGGGAAGATGAAATAGTCAGACAGACCATAGAGCACCTTCAGGGGGAGGAGCGATATGGTGTACCAAAGGAAGAACATGGGATAGTATATCCACTTCATAGTATGTCAAGGGGGGGGATGGATTATTGTTTGAAATCATGGGCAGCAAGCACTCGCCTGGTCTCCTCGGCATCGAGGGCGAGTTGACGGCTGAGGGCCTGCAGGGATGCGAATGTCTGTTCGCTGCGTATACGGCTGCGCAGACTGAGCGTCAGCGTTTGTCCGTAGAGGTCGCCCTCGTAGTCAAGTATGTGGACCTCGTAGGTGGTATCGGTGCCGTTGTGTAGGGTGGGGCGCTGACCGATGTTGAGCATGCCCATGCGGTGCTCGCCTCCGGGCATCGCCACCTCCACGGCATACACACCAGAGGCAGGCACCAACTTGTCGTCAGCAGGGTGCAGGTTGGCTGTGGGGAAACCAAGTTGATGGCCCATCTGACGGCCTTCCACCACGCGGCCCGTGAGCGAGTAGGCGTAGCCCAACACACTGTTGGCCTCCTCCACATTGCCCTCTGCCAGGTGGCGGCGCACTATGCTCGAACTGGCTTTCATCCTGCACAGTTCCTTGGCCCTCACCACCTCGATGCCTACCTCGGTGCCCCAGGCTACGTACTTCTCCATGGTGCCTCCTCCGTGGCCGAAGCGATGATCGTAGCCCATGACGAGCACACGGACGCCCAACTGGTCGCGCAGCACCTCTTGCATGAACTCGCGTGCCGTGAGCATACTGAGCTCGCGGGTGAAGGGCATGATGTGACACACGTCTACGCCTGTGCTCCGCAGCAGGGCCTCCTTCTCGGCCAGTGTGGAGAGCAACTGAGGCTGATAGTCGGCATCGAGCACCTTGCGGGGATGCTGGTCGAAGGTGATGACCATCGATGGCATTGAGCGTCTGCGTGCCTCATCGCACACCTGCGATATGAGGCATCTGTGGCCCAGGTGCACCCCATCGAAGAATCCGATGGTGGCCACCTTGGCGGCACTGCTCTGTGTCGTAGTTGCTGCTTTCATACTGCAAAATTAGCAATAAATCCGTGCAAAAGGGTGTCGGTGGAGAAAAAACTTCCCGATTTATTTCCTACTTTCGCCTATTCTCCTTATCTTTGCACCCGCAAAGCAGCCTTCAGGCCGTTTTCACCGGACTTGTAGCTCAGTTGGTTAGAGCAACAGACTCATAATCTGGAGGTCCTAGGTTCAAGCCCTAGCTGGTCCACCTTAAAAATCAAGCACTTACGAGCAATCGCAAGTGCTTTTTTCTTTCTCTGCGTAAACAATGCGATCCCTTTTAGATTAAACATGTTATTAATACGTGACTATTTCGTAGACACAATATCCCCAAATGCCACGTTGGTTTGCTACAGTATATAGCAACCTATCACAACCATAATCAAATGTATTTGAGGTTATTTAACTCTCATACTTGGTTTGAGTATGAAAATCTATGCTATAAATGCATATTTGGATGGCATTTGATATGTTAAAGTTGAACATTTCGCAAAGTATTTTGTTTAATCTTGTTATATTTAGTGCAATTCATTCAAGATTTTCATTATTAAATCGTAACTTTGCAAAACAAAATATTTTCAGCATGATGGATAATAAAGATTATAATCGTATAAAAGTTGCTCTGGTCGAACAAAAGAAGACTGCCAGATGGTTGTCGGATG
>CALZKW010000175.1 GCA_945788095.1 uncultured Prevotellaceae bacterium
TATTTATTCGTAGCCGCGCATCAGATATTCTCCCCCTTGGGGGAGTTAGAGGGGGGCTTTCTGTTCGTTCCGTTGTTACCCAATCTCCCCGCTAAACCCTAATATGAACATTTGTATCCGTCCTTTGCGCTCGGTTCAGGCGGTGTGGTGAATACTTTGTGGCTTGCAGTCTGCAAGTCTTTGTGCAGACGCTCCTCATATATGCATAGCGCAATAAATAGCGATAATAGTCGAGATGTCCAAGGAGGTAGGGCTTGATTTCTGGAAAATGTGTGGTGGTGCGCATAGGGGTGGGTTCTGTTGCGCCAAGACCCGGGTCCTGCGGGTGGTGAAACCCGGGTCTTGTGAAGCTAAGAGGTGGGTCTGGTGACAGTAAGACCCGGGTGTGGCTGGGTATGTAGGGTGGGGGTGATTTCTACAACTGGAGAAATTTTGTTGTGCAGTTATGGAGCATGTGCGCGTATAGTTAGGACGCACCCAAGGTGTTTGTGGGGATAAAAAAGAAATTTAGTTGTGAGATGGAGTGTTGGTGTTACTACGGAATGAGCGTAAGGTTCTTTGCTCATTTTTTTCGTTTCTTCCGTTGTTTTCCAAACTTTCCGATAAACCACAATTTAGCTCTTTTTCCGTCCGTCCGTCCAAATCCTATATATATAAGGATTTGGACGGACGGACGGAAAAAGACTACGTACTGCCCTGTAGATAGAGTGGGGGATGATAACGAAAGAAGCCAAGTAGGATTTCTCCTTCTTGGCTTCTTTCGGGGTGACTAGTGGGATTCGAACCCACGACATTCAGAACCACAATCTGACGCTCTAACCAACTGAACTATAGTCACCATGTTAGCGCTCACTCGGGGTCACCCCCTCGTTTGCGATTGCAAAGGTACGACAAAACATCGGCCCTGCCAAATATTTTTGCAATTATTTTCTATTTTCTGCAGAATTTCTTCGTTTTCCTGCCTTCAGCGTGTTGAGCATGAGCATGCAGATGGTCATTGGGCCTACTCCGCCGGGTACGGGGGTGATGTGTGAACAGAGGGGAGCGACCTCGTCGAAACGGACGTCGCCTGAGAGTCGGAAACCGCTCTTGCGGGTGGCGTCGGGCACTCGGGTGGTGCCTACGTCGATCACGGTGGCTCCGGGTTTGACCATATCGGCGGTGACGAAGCCGGGCTGTCCGATGGCTGCTATGATGATGTCGGCTTGTCGGCACTCCTCCTTGAGGCCTTGGCTATGGCTGTGGCATACGGTGACGGTGGCGTCGCCATATTGCTTCTGCATCATGAGCTGAGCCATGGGCTTGCCTACGATGTTGCTGCGACCCAGGATGACGCACTTCTTGCCGCTGGTGGCGATGCCGTAGCGCTGCAGCAGGGTGAGAATGCCGAGGGGAGTGGCGCTGATGAAGCAGTCGAGGCCGATGGCCATACGCCCCACGTTGGTGGGGTGGAATCCGTCGACATCCTTGTCGGGCGAGATGGCCTCGGTGACCTTCTGCTCGTCGATGTGACGGGGCAGGGGCAGCTGCACGATGAATCCGTCGACGGAGTCGTCGGCGTTGAGCTGCGCGATGCGCTCGAGGAGTTCGGCTTCTGTAACGTCGTCCTCATAGCGGATGAGGGTGCTCTCGAATCCGCATGCCTCGCAGGCGAGCACCTTGTTGCGCACATAAGTCTCGCTGCCACCATCGTGGCCCACGAGTATGGCAGCCAGATGGGGGCGCTTGCCTCCCTGAGCTACTATCTGTTCTACCTCTTGTGCTATCTCTGCCTTGATCTGTGCCGCAGTGGCTTTGCCGTCGATGATTGTCATTGTAGTGAGTGTTTTTGGTGTGATTGGCTAATTGGTCTATAAAGTCTGAATGGTCTAAAAAGTCTAATAGGCCTTATGAGCCTGGGTGGGCTGATAAGGCCTATTGGGGTGCGTGGCGTGCCTATCTCATCTTGCTCATCATGCCCTGAGCCATCTTGGCCATGGCTGGGTTGGTCATCATCTTCATCATCTTGCGGGTCTGGTCGAACTGCTTGATGAGGCGATTGACCTCCTGGATGTTGGTGCCGGAGCCCTTGGCGATGCGTTGGCGGCGGCTGGTGTTGAGAATGGCGGGATTCTGGCGCTCCTTGGGAGTCATACTGAGGATGATGGCCTCGATGTTCTTGAAGGCGTTGTCGTCGATGTCGACGTCCTTGAGGGCCTTGCCCACACCAGGTATCATGCTGGCCAGATCCTTGAGGTTACCCATCTTCTTGATCTGCTGTATCTGATTGTAGAAGTCGGTGAAGTCGAACTTGTTCTTGCGGATGCGCTCCTCGAGTCGCTTGGCCTCCTTCTCGTCATACTGCTCCTGGGCACGCTCCACAAGGCTGATGACGTCGCCCATGCCGAGGATACGGTCGGCCATACGCGAGGGGTGGAAGGGGTCAATGGCGTCCATCTTTTCTCCAGTGCCGACAAACTTGATGGGCTTGTTGACCACGCTGCGGATCGAGAGAGCTGCACCACCGCGGGTGTCGCCGTCGAGCTTGGTGAGAACGACGCCGGTGTAGTCGAGGCGCTCATTAAACTCCTTGGCGGTATTGACGGCATCCTGTCCGGTCATGGCATCGACCACGAAGAGTATCTCGTGGGGATTGATGGCGTCGCGGATGTCTTGTATCTGCTTCATCAGTTCCTCGTCGATGGCCAGGCGACCGGCGGTGTCGACGATCACCACATCGTAGGCCTTCTGGCGAGCCTCCTCAATGGCGTTGAGGGCCACCTGTACGGGATCGGTGGCACCGAGCTCCATGTGGATGGGTACGTCAATCTGCTCTGCCAGCACGCGCAACTGCTCCATAGCAGCGGGGCGGAAGGTGTCGCAGGCAGCCAGCAGGGGGCGCTTGGCCTTCTTGGTCTTGAGCATGTTGGCCAACTTGCCCGAGAAGGTTGTCTTACCCGAACCGTTGAGACCTGCCATGAGGATGACGGTGGGCTGACCGGCGCGACCCGGGAGGTTGAGCTCTGCGGTGTCGCCACCCATGAGTTCGGCGAGCTCGTCGTGCACAATCTTGACCATCAACTCCTTGGGCTTGACGGCGATGAGCACGTCCTGTCCGAGGGCCTTCTGCTTCACCGTGTCGGTGAATGTCTTGGCCACCTTGTAGTTGACGTCGGCGTCGAGGAGGGCGCGGCGCACATCCTTGAGGGTTTCTGCAACGTTGATTTCGGTTATCTTTCCTTCACCCTTGAGTATCTTGAAGGAACGTTCGAGTCTATCACTTAAATTATCAAACATAGTCTTTAGTGTGTGTATTTTGGCTGCAAAGATAACTCATTTTGGGGGAAATGGCAAGCATAAGCTAAATAAATCTCCTCGCGTGCGCGCATATTAATATATAAGGTATAAGGGTGATATTGTAATCTATGACTGCACATAACGCTGAATAGTGTGCAAAAAGAATGTGAAAATCTTGCACATATAGTTAATATGTGTTACCTTTGCACCGCATTTTTAAGGTAAAAAACCAAATCGTTGATATGAAGAAGATTACTCTCATCGCAGCTATGGCTGCTGTGGCTACCGCTGCCCAGGCTGGCGGTCTGCTCACCAACACCAACCAGAACGCAGCTTTCCTCCGCAACTTCGCACAGGAGGGACAGATTACGCTCACCAGCCTCTATGCCAACCCCGCTGGTAACGCATTCCTGAGCAAGGGCTGGCACATGAGTCTCAACAGTCAGACTGCCAAGCAGTTTCGTACCATCCAGACCACCTTCCCCCTCTTCGCGATGAACGCAGCTGACCCCGGTCAGGCCACCCACGAGTACAAGGGTGAGGCTTTGGCTCCCGTAGTGCCCTCAATCACTGTGTCGCACAACTGGGACAAGTGGTCGCTCTCTGCTCACTTCGGCCTCATCGGTGGTGGCGGTAAGTGTGAGTTCGATCAGGGTCTTGGCTCGTTCGAGGCACTCTTCGCAAGCAACATCGCTCAGCAGATTCCTGCTATCCAGGATGGTGTCAACGCTGCTCTCCCCCTCAAGGTGCAGCAGGGTCTCATGGCCAGCGGTCTGGATGCTACCACTGCAGCTACCCTCGCAGGTATGGGCACCTATAGTAGCTCTGTAGTAGGTTACAGCCTCGACGGCTACATGAGGGGTCGCAGCTACTACTTCGGTCTGCAGATTGGTGGCGCATACAAGGTCCAGGAGAATCTGGCCGCTTTTCTCGGTGTACGTGGCGTATACGGCACTTGCAACTACAACGGTTATGTGCAAGACGTAAAGGCTATCGCAAACTATAGCTACTCGGTGCCCGCGGCAGGTGCATTCCCCGGTGTCCCCACTACTACTGGCACAGAGGCTGTCAACCTCAATAGCGACCTCGCCCTCAACTGTGACCAGACTGGTTTCGGTCTGACTCCCATCATCGGTCTCGACTGGGAAATCAACAAGCACTGGAACGTGGCAGCTAAGTATGAGGCTCCCACCCGCATGAATCTCAAGAACAAGTCGGAGATGAATGCTGTGGCTCAGGCTCAGGCAGCCAACCCCAGCAGTCCCCTCGCACAGTTTAAGGACGGCGAGAAGGTACGCGAGGATATCCCCGCCATCCTGGCTCTCGGCGCAGAGTATCGTCTCAACGATAAGGTGCGTTTTGATGGTTCGTTCAAGACCTACTTCGACAAGGGTGCACGTAAGTATGGCCAGAAGGAGGATCTCATCGACCACAACACCTTCGACATCTGTCTCGGTGCTGAGTATGACGTACATAAACTCGTGACCATCTCTGCTTCATGGCAGAACACCCGCTTCGGTCTGAGCGATGAGTACATGAACGACCTCTCGTTCAACCTCCCCAGCCACTCTATCGGTCTTGGTGTACGTCTCCACCCCTCTAAGCTCTTCAATATCGACCTTGGCTACATGTACTCCATCTACCAGGATCACACCGTCAACACTACAACCGCTGCCGGTATCAAGACCGACGTATACAGCCGCAAGAACAATGTCGTTGGTATCGGTTTCAACTTCGCAATCTAATGATTCTTGTATAGTATATACAGCGCAAACACATGATTTGCATGGCCCTCGCTCCGATGGAGCGGGGGCTTTCTGCTATAGGGCGGAGGCAATGGGGTGGGGTGGTAGTTCTGTATGTTTGTTTGTGCTTATTCAAAGATACTGAATGTTCAGCGGTTTTCTTCTTTTTATGCCATTTATCTTATTCTATCACTCGAAATGTCGGATGGACCTCAAAGAACTCTTTCGTTAAGCGAGAGGAGAGGGAATGCTTGTATTCATTATCCCGAGCGTAGAAAGAGTCGGAGATTTCCAAAATATACTTCATCGTAAGCATTCGATAAATTACACGTTGTTGCAGTTGTAGAACAGTTGTACCTTTGC
>CALZKW010000176.1 GCA_945788095.1 uncultured Prevotellaceae bacterium
AAAATCAAGAAAAAATCCGGATGGCTTTAGCTTTCCGTAGGAATTAGTACAACAACAAAACTCAGAAAAAAGGCTGACGAGGGTAGCTTTGGAAGGCATGCCCTCGTCAATCAATATCAATTTCTCTAAATTATACGACAATCCCTAATTACCCTTCAAAAGTCTACCCCCAGAAGAAATAGCTGATGAGCACGGCGCCAACCATGCCGGCCAGGTCGGCCAAGAGGCCACACGACACGCTGTAGCGATACTTCTTGATGCCTACGCTGCCGAAATAGATGGCAAGGATATAGAAGGTGGTGTCGGTGCTGCCCTGGAGCACACTGGTGAGGTGGCCCACAAACGAACAGGTGCCATGCGAAGTCCACGACTCGAGCATCATGCCGCGAGCACCGGCTCCGTTGAGAGGCTTGAGCATGGCCACAGGCAGCGCATCTACCCACTCGGAGTTGATGCCGAAATAGTCCACACAGGCACGCACACCGTCCTGCACCATCTGCAGCGAACCGCTGGCCTTGAAGACACCGATGGCGGCCAGAATGGCTACACAGTAGGGGATGAGACTCACGGCTGTCTGGAATCCGCCCTTGGCTCCCTCGATGAAGGAGGCGTAGACGTTGAGCTTCTTGCGCATACCCGAGAAGAGGAAGACGGCTATGGCTCCAAGGATGAGCACCGATGAGAGCAGATTGCAGAAGGCCTGTATCTCCTCGCTCGTCTCCATGCCTCGGATGGTCCAGAAGAGCGCTGCCACAAGGGCACCGATGACGGCAAACATCACGAGGAAGGCGCGACGGAAGAGGTTGATCTTCTGATAGAAACTCACAATCAGGAGACCCATCAGCGTGCTACACATGGTGGTGAGCAGCAGGGGGATAAAACAGTCCGTAGGCGTCACACCAGCCGCGGCCATGGCTGCTGCCGAACCGTATTCCTGGAGCATGGCCTGGCTACGGTAGGCCATGATGCTGACGGGGATGATGGTAAGGCCAGAGGTGTTGAGCACCAAGAACATAATCATGGCATTGCTCGCCGTGTCCTTCTTGTCGTTGATGCTCTGCAACTCCTGCATAGCCTTCAGACCGCAGGGCGTGGCGGCATTGTCGAGACCAAGCATATTGGCCGACACATTCATGAAGATGCTACCCAGCGCAGGATGGTCCTTGGGAATGTCCGGGAAGAGCTTGGTAAGCACAGGGCTCAGGAAATGGGCCAGACGGTTGACAAGACCGCTGTCCTCGCCCACCTTGAGGATACCCATCCAGAGCGTGAGCGTACCGGTGAGACCCAACGTGAGGTCGAAGGCATACTTCGACATCTCGAACGTAGAATCCATCATCTTGGGCAATGCCTCGACATCGCCCATAAACAGGAGGCGCACCACTCCCACCAGGATACCTATGAGGAAGAGCGCCAACCAAACGTAATTGAGTGCCATAAAGTTATGATTAATGAAAATTATGGCTGCAAAGGTATACTTTTTTTAGCAAAGTAAATACTACATACTTAAAAAAGCTATATATTTGCACATGGCAGTCTCTGAGGAATGTTTACACCCAAATCGTCGACTCGTTGACCTCAGACCATTGATCGTTGACTTTTGACCCTATACAGTAAATATGAAACATATCATTACCGCAACGCTGG
This sequence comes from uncultured Prevotellaceae bacterium, assembly GCA_945788095.1. Taxonomy (GTDB): domain Bacteria; phylum Bacteroidota; class Bacteroidia; order Bacteroidales; family Bacteroidaceae; genus Physcousia. The sequence goes on from CALZKW010000176.1 coordinate 1,648, forward strand.
CCCTCATGGCTGGTATATGCATGACAGCATGCTCGGGCTCGCAGAAACAGAGCGAGCAGAAACAGGACACCATCCACGTGGAGGCTGATGCCCCCGTGGCAGTAAAGGAACTCGCGATGAACCAGGACGGATTCCATCACACCTACCTCGTGGCAGACCAGGAGGACGAGCGACACATCTACCGACAGAGCGTCAACCGCAACCAGTGCTTCATCGTGGTCAGCAAGAAGGAATACCGACTCTACGTCTACGAGATAGCAGAGGGCGACACCCTGCTCGCTGCATCATTCCCCGTATGCTATGCCATCAACCCCGAGGCCAAGGAGCGCGAGGGCGACAACAAGACACCCGAGTGTGGCATGGGCAACCCCTTCCACATCATGGAGATCAAGGACGCCAGCACATGGACCTTCGACTTCAGCGACGGACGCGGACAGATAGAGGCCTTCGGACACTGGTTCATGCGCCTCGACCTCTCCGAGTCGTTCCCCGACAATCCCGACCTGGCAGCAAACCGCAGCATCGGCATCCACGGATCGACGGGCAACGAAGCATCCATCCCCGGACGTGACAGCCACGGCTGTGTGCGCCTCTACGACGACGACCTCAACATGCTCTACGACAAGTATGCCCAAGTGGGCACCATGGTGGTCATCAAGGGCATCGAGGAGAACAAGTGGCCCTACGAACTGAAGGCTCAGGAGCAGCTCGGCGACAAGTATGAGGGTCCCCGACGCGGCAACCCTCTGCTCAAGCAGTCCACCACCGCCCCCGCTCAGGAGGAGTGCGTGACTGACGAGGAGATCAGCGTCTCCGATGCACCCGAGACATCTGAGGCCGAAGGCAGCAGGACACGACCTGCATATTAACCTTGCAGGTTTTAGGTCGGCTTTCAGCCTTTTGAGGTTTTAGGTTGTAGGTTTAACAACGGAACAAGCAGAAATAATTATTCCATTCTTTCTGTTGTTAAAAATTAGACCTATAGCCATAAAAGCAAGCAAGTTTTAACTTGCGAAAGTCGAAGGACTGGAGATTAGTTTTAGCCGTTTTGGGTTTACCAAACAAGGATATTCTAAAAAACCTAAACACTTTTTATTATGAAACGATTCATGTTATTCTTCGTCCTGCTCGTGGGCATGCTCTTTGCGCTCCCCGTGACAGGTCCCGCAGAGATGACAAACGCTGCCAAGGCGCAGCAAGTGGAAATCTGTGGCAACGGTGTACGCCTCCGCTACGGCCCCGGTCTGGGCTACGGCATACACTGCAAGCTCAACAAGGGCAAGCGTCTCTCTTACCGCTACACCGACGGTGACTGGTACTGCGTACGCTACAACGGCTACGACCTCTTCGTGAGCCGCGACTTTGCAGCGCTCCGCAACAGCACCAGCAGCGCTCCCCGCTACTCGCGCAGCTACAACTATGTACGCGTACATGCCACCAACCTCCGTGTGCGTACCGGTCCAAGCACCTCGTACCCCTACCTCGTATGGACCGCAACAGGCCGGACCATTCACCTTAACCACGGCGACGTGCTCCCCTACCTGGGCGAGAAGCGCAACGGATTCTACAAGGTAAGCTTCGACAACAGAGTGTGCTGGATTGCCTCTAAGTATGCTTCGCTCTTCTAAAACGTAACGACTACACACGATGAAAAGAATCATTGTATCACTCCTCACCATCATGCTCACCATCGGTGGGCTGATGGCTCAGGAGACCATCGGACGCATCGTCATCAAGACCAAGAACCCCAACTCCCCAGTCAACGTACGCACCGCACCCAACACCCAAAGCGAGGTGATGGGCAAGGTAAGCAACGGTCTGTCATTCCCCCTGATGAAGGAGGAGAACGGATGGTATCGCATCAAGTACCAGGGTGAGGTGGGCTATGTACGCAGCGACCTGGCAGAAAGAGAGAATGCCATAGAGAGCACCACTCCTTCCTCCACCCGCCCTGCCACTGCCACCGAGATGGAGCAGGCTGACTTCGAGATGGAGCAGCCCAGTGTGAATCCTCCCGCTAAGGCAGCACCCTCGGGCGAACCCGCCTATCCACCCTTTGCTCACAAGCAGGTGAAAGGCAGCGGTTCGAAGGTATTCGACGTGGCCGACATCAACGACGTGGCAAAGGTGTACCGCACCGCAGCCGTCAAGGAGAACTGTTTCGTGGTTATCTCCAAGCAGGAGTACCGCCTCTACGTCTATGAGAAGGTAGGTGGTGACACCCTCCTCGCTGCTCACTTCCCCGTGTGCTATGCCCGCAAGACGGGTCCCAAGACCCGCACTGGCGATATGAGCACACCCGAGTGCAGCCTCAAGCACCCCGCCTACATCATGCAGATACAGGACGCCTCGGCATGGACTCACGACTTCAAGGACGGACGTGGCTCCTTCCGCGCCTACGGACCCTGGTTTATGCGTCTCAACCTCTCCAAGAGTGACTGCGCTCAGGGCTGCCGCAACAACCGCTCCATCGGTATCCACGGTTCTACGGGTAATGCCCAGTCAGTGCCCGGCAACGACAGCGAGGGCTGCATCCGTCTGCGCGACGCCGACCTGCGCGTCTTCCACAACATGTTTGCCCGTGTAGGCACCCCCGTGGTCATCAAGGCCTACACCCAGGGCAAGTTCCCCTTCGAGAAGAAGGCCGAGAAGGCATGCAAGGACTACCTTCACCCTACAAAGGGATATCAGTCTCACTAAAAACGAGGTAAGATGAAAAAACTATTCACATTACTCACCGCCCTGGTAATGGGAGTGGCCGTATATGCACAGCGCACCATGGTCTACTCCACCGCCAGCGATGGATATGTCAATATCCGCAGCACCAACAGCATGAACGGCCGTATCATCGGCGAAATGTACACCGGTGGTGCCGGAGCTGTCTACATGCACACCTCGGGCAACTGGTATAAGGTCAACTACAATGGCATCGTGGGCTACGTACATAAGAGCGCGGTGCGCCTCTACAAACCCAACAGCTACCAGACCCAGGTCAGCCGAAGAGTGGTAGCAGCAGCCTACGACGGCTACGTCAACATACGCCGAGGCCCAAGCGCCAAGTCGTCCATCATCGGCGAGATGATCAACGGTGACGGCAGCGCCACCTACCTCGGACAGTCGGGCAATTGGTACAAGGTCAACTTCCGCGGCACCGTGGGCTACGTACACAAGGACCATACAGTACTGAGATAACGACCCTACGTACACAAAATAGCAGAGAGGCATCCACACACAACGTGTAGATGCCTCTCGCTCTTTTTTAGATGTTTTAGGTCGGCTTTCACCCTTTTGAGGTTTTAGGTGGTAGCCATTTAACAACGGAAGAAACGGAATTATATTTTCTGTTTGTTCCGTTGTTAACCTTACAACCTCAAGAGCGAAGCGACCTACAACCTCAGAAGGACTTCTTCCTCACCACCTTGACTTTGCTCTGGTGCACGCGGAAGTGAGCCTCATCAAAGTAGTAGTAGCCATCCTCGAGATAGAAGCGGCCATCGCTCCTGACTTCGTCAATGCGTCACCCAAATTAAGATTTGCTGTAAGAGAGGCCGAAAAGTGGCTTGACTGCGAGGTGCTTCTCCGTCAAGAAGAGTGTCTTAGTGAAGTAAGTCCCGTTCTATAGCATCCTTACTCTGATTGTCGTGATTGTTTTGCACCTTATCGACACTCATCTCAATCTTGTTAATAGCAATGAGTCGCTCCAGTTCCTTATATACTTTATAGGCGAT
>CALZKW010000177.1 GCA_945788095.1 uncultured Prevotellaceae bacterium
CCCATGAGGTAAGCGCTATCCTACCCATGAGGTAAGCGCTATCCTACCCATGAGGAAAGCGCTATCCTACCCATGAGGAAAGCGCTATCCTACCCATGAGGAGAGCGCTATCCTCTGTTTGCTACCGTAACAGACCATATATTTTTCTTCCGTTCGTTCCGTTGTTAATCCCTCCCCCTCTAAACTCCTATTTACCCCAAGAAATCGGGAGGGCATATCCCCACCCCACCTTAGGGTATCTGGCTGATGGTCTGCTCGAGAGCATTGAGTTGGCGGGGATCGGCCTTGACATCGAGCAGGCGACCCTGACGGTCGAAGAGAAAATAGGAGGGGTAATGGCGGATGTTGAGGTACCGCTCCACGGCGTCTTGCTGATCCGCGGGCAGGTTGTAGTGACGGATATTGGGACCCTCCAGACCGTACTCACGGATGACATTCTGCCAGGCTGCCTGCGGCGAGTTGTTGGCCATGTAGACATACACCACATCGTAGGCCTTGAGGCGCTCGTACTCTTCGTGCGACTCCGCCAGGGCCTTCTTACAGGGAGAGCACCAGGTGCCCCAAACATCGAGCAGCACGATACGGCCACGATGGGGCTCCAGTATGCGCTCCATGATGGAGGCGCCATCGGTCTGCCCATCAAGCGACACAGTGTCCGTGCTGAGAACGGGGCTCTGAGCCAGGGCCTCATATTTATTGTGCATCGCCTCCACGACAGCCAGCATGCCGGGCTGACTGATGCGCTCACGGGCATAGCTGATGAGCGAGTCGGGCAGGGCCATGCGCTCTTGGTCGATATAACGACAGAGGGTGTGCGCAATGTAGACATCCTGCACGGACTGCTGCCACGCTCTGTCGCGGATAACGGCATCCATCAGATAGGGTGCGGGCTTGAAAGACGCCTCCCTACTCCTCAATCTCTCGGCCATGGTCTGTGCATAGTCTGTCATGAAGAAGCCCATGGTGCTGCTCACAAGGGTGAAGGGCACATCGTAGCGCTGCCAAATGGAATCATTTACATAGTCAATATACTTATCAGGTAGGGTATTGACAGCAAAGCGTCCTTGCATCAGTTCGCCACCCAAAATGGTGAGCATCTGAGCTTTTTGCACAGTGTGGTAACGCGCTGACAATGTGGGATGGAGGCGCTTCTGACTGTTGAGATGCTTCAAGGCGTCTGCATAGATACTGTCGCAACGATGGAGGAAGCCCATGGCACCAATCTTGGGCATAAGGGCGTGGTGATCGGGCAGAGATAAAACGGACGAATGGGCCAGCATTTCGTTTTGCAGACGCGCATTGGGGCCCATGACAAGCACCTTGTTGTCGGCAAAGTCTACAAGCAGGAAGTAGTTCTCACCGGGTTCGACCACGAGCGTCTCTCTCGTGCGTTTCATGTCGAGCCACAGCGTGGTGGTATTCTCCACAGGTACACGCATTGAGAATCGTCCCAAAGAGTCGATACGGGCCAGGAAGTTGCGCTCGCTGCCGTCAAAGAAGTTATCATAAGCAACCTCAAACTCACGCTTGCTCTCGGCCAGGTGCTGGGGTTGGTGGCAGAGCCATCCCGCGATGGTCACGCTGTCGCCAGAGCGATATTGATTGTCGGCCAAGTGCGTGCGAGGGTCAGTGGTGGGATAGTCGGGCAGGTAGTCGCTGATGATGGCGCTGCAGATCACCCTCTTCGCTCTGCCCACGCTGATGGCGCGTTGCCCCTTCTTGTAGGGCCCCACACTTATGGGCAGACGCTCTCCGTCACAGTCTACCATGAGGTCTACAGCCCCCTTCTTGTCCACCTTTCTCTCCACGATGCTCCACACCCGCGAGTCGTAGACCACGTGGTCGGGCATGAAGGCGATGTACCACTCACCCGTCTGATCGTGGCGCCAGTAGGTGTCGTCGATACCATCGGGCTGGTGTCGCTCGTGGAGATTGGGGATGGCAAATCCCTCAGAGAAGACGAGGTCGAAGGCCTTGGTACCGAGGGGCAGAGGGGCAAAGGTCATGGTGAAATCGAGCTGGCCAGACTCAGGCATGTGATAGGTCTCGCCAAAGGTCATCACGGTCATCGACCTCACGCCATAAGTCTGGTCACCCACGCGGATAGCAGTACGATTAGTGAAAGATACCTCCTTGCCTGCCCAGAGATTAAGATGAAGGTGTACCACAGTGCTGTCTGCGGTCATCTCCACACGAGTGGCCGTGATGTGTGATGTCCATCCCCATCGAGCTGCTGCAGGCTGGTCCCACACGAGGGTGCTCTGAGCTGCTGCGCCGAGGGTGAAGAGGAGAATAAGGAATGGTGATAGGAGTCGTTTCATGATCTGACAAAAATACCAGTAAAAGGAGACAAATAAGGACAAACGAGAGGGCGTCAGCAAAGAGGCGAGGCGAATTTCGCCTCGCACAGGAGATGTTATCCCCTCTGTGCCTCCTCAAAGGTGCGCCAGAGACGGTCGTTGGGGACGGGGGCTGTGACGTCGATGGTCTGGTGCGACACGGGGTGCTCCAGCGTGAGACGGCGGGCATGGAGGGAAATGCTGCCGTCAGGGTTGCTGCGGGGCGCTCCATATTTGAGGTCACCCTTGATGGGACATCCCATCCTGGCGAGTTGGCAGCGTATCTGATGGTGGCGCCCGGTGTGAAGCTGCACCTCAAGCAACCAGTAGCGCTCCGAGTGACCTATGACACGATAGTCGAGCACAGCATGCTTGCTACGTGGTACCTCGCGGTCGTAGGCACGGGCCTTATTGGTGCGCTCATCGCGTGTAAGCCAATGCTCCAGGCGTCCCTCCATGGCAGGAGGTTCGTTGCCCACGATGGCCCAGTAGGTCTTGCTGACGGCCTCGTGGTGCGCAAAGAGTTTGTTGAGGCGTGGCAGCGCCTTGGATGTACGCGCAAAGAGCACCACCCCACTGACGGGGCGGTCGAGACGATGCACGACACCGAGAAAGACGTTGCCCGGCTTCTGGTACTTCTCCTTCAGGTAGCGTTTGATGGTCTCCGAGAGGGGCTCGTCGCCTGTCTTGTCGCCCTGCACTATCTCACCTGCAGCCTTGCTGACAATAATGATATGGTTGTCTTCGTAGAGGGGATACATACTTCGTTAAATTAAAAATGAAAAGTGAAAAGTTCTTCCGCACGGGGAAGCACACAGTACTTTTCACTTTTCATTTTTAGTTTTTCACTTCAGCACGCCCAGGCGTGCTGAGTTTACATATTCATACCGCCGTCAACCTGGATGACCTGACCGCTAACGTAGCTTGAGAGGTCGCTGGCGAGGTAGAGAGCTGTGTTGGCAATGTCCTCAGTCTGACCACCACGGCGAAGGGGAATCTTCTTCTTCCACTCCTCACGGATCTCGTCAGAGAGCGCTGCAGTCATGGCTGTCTCGATGAAACCAGGAGCGATGGCGTTGGCACGGATACCCTTGGGACCCATCTCCTGAGCCACACTCTTGGCCAGGGCGATCATACCAGCCTTAGAGGCAGCATAGTTGGCCTGACCTGCGTTGCCGTGTACACCTACGACGCTGGCCATGTTGATAATCGAACCGCCACGCTGACGCATCATCACGGGTACACAAGCGTGGATGAAGTTGAATGCGCTCTTGAGGTTGACGTTGATGACAGCGTCCCACTGAGCCTCGGTCATGCGGAGCATGAGGCCGTCCTTGGTGATACCGGCATTGTTGACGAGGATGTCGATCGAACCGAAGTCCTCCTTTACCTTCTTAACCAGCTCCTCGGTCTCAGCAAAGTCGGCAGCGTTGCCGGCATAAGCCAGACACTTGACACCGATAGCCTCCACCTCCTGGCGAGTAGCCTCAAGGCCAGCAGCCATATCGTCGTTCAACACCAAGTCTGTGAAGGCTACATTAGCACCCTCAGCAGCAAACTTCAAGGCGATAGCCTTACCAATACCACGTGCCGCACCAGTGATGAGTGCGGTCTTACCTGTCAAAAGTCCCATAAATTGTTGTTTGGATTGTATCTGATTACTTATTACTGATTTCCTTGTTGTATTCATACATGAGCGTGCTCATGGGCGTCATGGCTCGGTGGATAATCTGTCGCACGATGGGGCGGCTCATAGACATACCCATGCCTGCCCCCACACGACCGTATATATAAGGTACCTCGAGTCCCTTAGCGCAGAAGTGGAGTATCTGGACTGTCATGTTGATATCAGGCACATCAAAGACACCACGCTGGACGCCCTCGGTAATGATCTCCCTCATGAGTTTAATCTCTACCTCGTCGAAATGCTTGCGCACGGTCTCTACCTTCCATATATCACGGAAGAACTGTGCTCGGAGGTTGCCATTGCGCAGCACGGCCTCCTTGATCAAGCTGAGGTGTGCATAAATGAGGTTGACGAGTCGTGTCTCGCAGTCGTTGGCCTTGCGCGCCACCATGGTCATGCGGTCAGACATGCGCTCAAGTTCCGACTCGATGACGGCGTAGTAAATCTCTTCCTTATTCTTAAAATAGGTATAGAGCGTACGTCGTCCCTTGCCGGATGCCACAGCGATGTCATTCATCGTCGTGTCGTCCACGCCATTCTTGGCAAACAGCTGTCGAGCTACGTCCACCAACATTATTCTTGTCTTAGATACTGCCATAACGGGGGCAAAATTACACATTCCACCCGTTTTGCGCAAGAAAATAACCCTAAAACTGCACAACAATACACAAAATGTGTTAACAGAAAACTTTTTTAAAACTTTTTTGGTGAAACATTTGGCGGAATCAATATTTCACCGTACCTTTGCAACCGCAAACGAGAAATAAACATCGCGGAGTGGAGCAGTTGGTAGCTCGCCAGGCTCATAACCTGGAGGTCGCCCGTTCGAGTCGGACCTCCGCAACTAAGGAAAGCAATCGAAACTAAGTTTCGGTTGCTTTTTTGTTTGTACCACCCCGCCCCATTGAATCGCGGTTCAGTAGAAGTTATGTGGGGGAATTTGGAGTTTATGGGGGGAGAACGCCCCCTCCGGGGCCGAAGTTAAAAAGGGAGTAAAAGGGAAACTAAAAGGACAAATGGCTTGCTGCGGAATTTATATAGCACGTCCCAAAGGGGCAGAAGTTCATCGAGTATGCCCCGTGCGGTAGTACGCTCGGCAACGTTAGGAGACGCTTCGCAGCTTGCCTGCAGAAGAAC
>CALZKW010000178.1 GCA_945788095.1 uncultured Prevotellaceae bacterium
TACAGAAATATCGCCCTCCAGGCGAATGTCTCTGAGGGCGGTCCAGGTGTTCGCTGTTTATTCGTAGCCGCACATCAGATATTCTCCCCCTTATGGGAGTTAGAGAGTGCTTTCTGTTCGTTCCGTTGTTACACAATCTACCCGCTAAATCCTAATTTGCAAGCAGATGTACCAAACAAAAATCCCCGCCCACTCTCAGGACGGGGATTTTGTTTATAGGGCGTCTATTGGCTTAGCGCTTGTTCTTGTGAGCGTAGGCGTCGAGCACGGCTACGGCGGTGATGTTGACGATGTCGCGTACGTCGGCATCGAAGTCGGTGAAGTGGATAGGCTTGTTGAGACCCATCTGGATGGGGCCTATCACCTCGGTCTCGGGTGAGAATGACTTGATGAGCTTGTAGGCCGAGTTGGCAGCACTGAGGCTGGTGAAGATCATCGAGTTGACATCGTGGCCGTGGAGGCGGAGGAAGGGGTACTTCTCGTCTCTGCGCTGACGGTCGAGGGCGAGGTCGATGGTCATCTCACCGTCGATGAGGAGGTCGGGCTGCTCCTGCTGGAGCTCGGCCACCACGTCGTGCATGAGGCGGGGCGAACTATCCTTGTCGACACCGAAGCTTGAGAATGAGATACCGGCAATCTTGGGCTCGTCGTTGAAGAATCGGATGGTGTCGGCCGTGAGGCGTGCCACGTCCTTGAGGGTATCCTTGCTGGGGTTCTTGTTGACGAGTGTGTCGGCGATATAGTAGGTGCCTCGCTTAGAGTTGACGATGTTCATGGTGCCGAAGTTCTGGTACTCGGGACGAATGCCGATACACTCCTTGGCACACTTGATGGTGTTGGAGAACTTGGTGTAGACACCAGTGATGAAGGCATCTGCATCGCCTGTCTCGACCATCATCATACCGAAGTAGTTGCGCTCGAACATCTTGTCGTTGGCCTCCTCGAAGGTGTAACCCTCGCGGCAGAGCTTATCGGCCAGTATCTTGGCGTAGCGCTCGCGGTGCTCCCTCTCGCGGTCGTGGCGGAGATTGACTATCTCGATGCCGTCGAGGTTGAGGTCGAGTTCGCGGGCCTTCTTGCCGATGATTTCCTCATTACCGAGGAGGATGGGCTGGCAGATGCCCTCGTCGCGTGCCTGAACGGCAGCCTTGATCATGGTGGGGTGGAGTCCCTCGGCGAATACGACACGCTGTGGGTGCTGACGTGCTGTCTCGTAGATGTTCTGAGTGAGACTGGTCTCCTGGCCCATGCGGCGGCGCAGTGTGCGCTTATACTCGTCCCAGTCGGTGATGACGGTGCGTGCCACGCCGCTCTCGATGGCAGCCTTGGCCACAGCAGCCGATACCTCGGTGATGAGACGGGGGTCTACGGGTTTGGGGATGAAGTAGTCGGGACCAAAGGAGAGGTTGTTGACATTGTACACCTTATTCACTACATCGGGCACGGGCTGCTTGGCCAGGTCGGCAATGGCGTGTACGGCAGCGAGCTTCATCTCCTCGTTGATGGCCTTGGCGTTGACATCGAGTGCACCGCGGAAGATATAGGGGAAACCAATGACGTTGTTGATCTGGTTGGGATAGTCTGAGCGACCTGTCGACATGAGCACATCGGGGCGTGCTGCCATGGCCTCCTCATAGGAGATCTCGGGCTCGGGGTTGGCACATGCGAACACGATGGGGCTTGAGGCCATGCTGCGTATCATATCCTGGCTCACCACACCTCCCTTGGAGAGGCCGAGGAAGACGTCGGCGCCCTTCATGGCCTCCTCGAGGGTGTGTACGTCGCGACGGTCGGTGGCAAAGTAGGCCTTCTGCTCTGTGAGGTTGGGACGGTCGCTGGTGATGACGCCCTTGGAGTCGAGCATGAGGATGTTCTCGCGACGCGCACCGAGGGCTACGTAGAGCTTGGTGCACATGATGGCGGCAGCACCTGCTCCGCTCACCACAATCTTGACGTCCTCTATCTTCTTGCCGGCCACCTCGAGGGCATTAATCAGACCTGCCGACGAGATGATGGCTGTGCCGTGCTGGTCGTCGTGCATCACGGGTATGTCGAGCGACTTCTTGAGGCGCTCCTCGATGTAGAAGCACTCGGGGGCCTTGATGTCCTCGAGATTGATACCTCCGAACGAGGGTGCGATGCGCTCCACGGTCTCGCAGAACTTCTCGGGATCCTTCTCATCCACCTCGATATCGAATACGTCTACCCCGCCGTAGATCTTGAAGAGGAGACCCTTGCCCTCCATCACGGGCTTACCAGCCATGGCGCCTATATCGCCCAAACCGAGCACGGCTGTACCGTTGGAGATAACGGCCACGAGGTTGCCCTTGTCGGTGTACTTGTATACGGAGTCGGGGGTGTCTTGTATCTCAAGACAGGGATAAGCCACGCCGGGCGAATATGCCAGCGATAGGTCTGTCTGTGTGCGGTAAGGCTTGGTGGGCATCACCTCGATCTTACCGGGGCGACCATTCTCATGATACCTGAGAGCAGCCTCTTTTGTAATCTTTACCATACTAATAATACCTATTTTGTTTGTTGTTTCGTGCTTTGTGGTTGCAAAGTTACTAAAATCTTTGGGAATATGGTGGCAGAATGGTATTTTTAAATACAGGATAGAGATTTATGGGGGGAATATATTATGGTTTAGGGGGAGAACGCCCCTTCTGGGGGAAAAGTAAAAAGGGAGTAAAAGGGAAGTTAAAAGGGAGTTATAGGGACGAATGTCCTGTTGCGGAATTCACATAGCACGCCCTGCGCTCGGCATCTCGAAGAGTGACGCTTAGCGAGCGAAGCGGGTCTAAGAAGGGGCAGAAGTTCATAGCACAGGGCAGAGCGAGCGAAGCGAACGACACCCTGGGTGTACGGTGCAACACGTCACCTTTGATGTTGGAGGCGTACGCCATCCCGCACATCCTCCGCTACGCTACGTATGTACGGGGTTCTTGGACAAGCCAAGCGCTAAAGCGTGGTCCTAACCTCACTTCGTTCGGTGTACTGGCCTCCAGCCAGAACGCTTCTACCCCATCCTCTTTTTATTTATTCGCCACCTATTTTTATCGTCCCTTATTTATTGATATTTTATACTCCGCAACTCCCCCGCTAAACTCCCAATTTGCCCCCAGACACACAACGAGGAGTAAGGTGGGCGATAGCATTATCCTCCCCTTACTCCTCATTGTGTATGCGTGAGAGCACCTACCTATGCCATACTACTCATTGCCAATGGTAGACTGCACTACGTTGACGATGTAGTCGCCAAGTTTCTCGCACTCGGCGATGAAGTCTACATAGAAGACGCCTATCTGGTAGTCGTACACCTTGTTGTTGATGTCCACCAGGTTCTGGTTCTTCAGCTGGGTGCGGTAGTTGTTAATCTCGTGCTCGATGTTGTAGCTGATGTTGATGTCGAAGTGGCTGGCCTCGCCACGGTTGGCTGCCTTGCACATACGCTCCAGGGCGGTGTCGACGAGCGCCATCATGTTGTGGATGTGCTCATACTGCTTCTCGGTGAAGTCCTCCTGGGCATACTGGCGGCGACGGTTGAGGGTGCGTGCCAGATTGAAGCAACTGTCGCCGATGCTCTCCAGTTCGCTCACCTCGCGCAGCATACGCTGTATCTGGCCTTTCGACTCGGCGCTGAGACGTCCCTCGGCCACGCCGCCCAGATAGTCGGCTATCTCTATCTCCATCCTGTCCGTGATGCTCTCATACTTCTCGATGCGGGCATAGAGCTTGGAGAACTCGTCGGTCTTCTCGGTGTGGAGCAGATCGCGCACCAGGCCAAACATACGGCGGCAGCGGGTGGCAAAGAGACCTATCTCCTTGTTGGCCTCGAGCAGCGATAACTCGGCCGTAGAGAGCAGACCGCCGGAGATAAACTTGAGGCGGCCCTCCTCCTCGCCATCGCTCTCGCTGTGGGGGATGAGCATGCACACGAGGCGCTCCATGGGCTTGATAAACCAGATGAGGATGCACACGTTGCAGACATTGAAGGCGGTGTGGAAGGTGGCCAGTATGGCATTGAGCTTGGCGGCATCGATGGCGCCCACCTTGCCGGGTGTGAAGGCCAGGCCCCATACGTCGCAGATGGTGCCCACAAAGTAGCGGAAGATGCAGAGCACCCACACTACGCCAAAGAGGTTGAACACGAGGTGGGCCATGGCGGCACGGCGTGCCTGTGTGGTGGCCGAGAGGGCCACGATGTTGGAGGTGATGGTCGTACCGATGTTCTCGCCCATCACCAGCGCGATGCCCATGTCGATGGGCAGCACGCCCGTGGAGCAGAGGGTCATGGTGATGGCCATGATGGCTGCCGAACTCTGCACGGCGCAGGTCAGCACACCGCCGATGAGCAGGAAGAGAAAGTAGCTGAGGTAGCCATTGCCGCTCATCTGGGCCAGGAATTGGGTGATGGTCTCATTCTGGTCCAGGTGCATGTCGGCCGCGTTCATCTTGAGCGTGGAGAGGCCCAGCAGCATGAGGGCCAGACCCATGATAAACTCGCCCATGTTGACGTTCTTCTTGGAATAGATCAGGATGATGGACAGGATGATGGCTCCATAGACGAGCATGCGCATGTCGAATGAGCCGCCCAGCACCATGATCCATGCCGTGGCCGTCGTACCGATATTGGCACCCATGATGACACTGATGGCCTGGGCGAGTGTCAGCAGACCTGCGCTCACGAAGCTCACGGTCATGACCGTCGTAGCTGTCGAGGACTGAATGGAGGTGGTGATAAAGGCACCGGTGAGCAGACCCGTAAAGCGGTTGGTAGTCATCGTGCCCAGCACGTTGCGGAGCTTAGAGCCCGCCATCTTCTGCAAACCCTCCGACATGACCTTCATACCATACATGAGCAGAGCCACAGAACCAATCAGAATCAAGAATTCCATAATTAACAATATTACAATAGTGTTACAAACATATTGCAAAGTAACTAAAACTATGCCTAAAATCCAAATATTAGTTAAAAATTCTTGAATTGGAGGCCTAAGTGAGGCGGGCATCAACAGCAAAAATAAAATAGGATCGAATAGAGGGATGTTTCTACGGGGGGGGAATTGGAGTTTATTGGGGAGATGCGGGGATGGTTTAACAACGGAACGAACGGACAAATATAAATCACACGAAGACACGAAGTGA
>CALZKW010000179.1 GCA_945788095.1 uncultured Prevotellaceae bacterium
TGCATCCCAAGGTAGCGCCCTCCAGGCGCTTGTGGTGTGGATCCTTGCACCCCAGATGCCACTTCGTTCGGCACCCCTGGTTACAGAAATATCGCCCTCCAGGCGAATATCTCTGAGGGCGGTCCAGGTGTTCGCTATTTATTCGTAGCCGCGCATCAGATATTCTCCCCCTTGGGGGGAGTTAGAGGGAGCTTTCCGTTCGTTCCGTTGTTCCAAAATCTCCCCCATAAACCATAATTTACCCAAGGGTATGCCCGAGTCAAAAAAGACCCATATCTCAGCACGACAAGACCCATATCCTGATAGTGTCAAGACCCATATCCTATCACGCTGAGACCCATATCTAAAATCGACCATAGTACTATCCTCCCACTGTCCATAGTAGTATCCTCTTGCTCCTTGATGCGTGCCATGTGCATTCCGCAATAAGTTGTCCCTATAACTTCCTTTTCTACTTTTTACCATCAGACATGCCCCCTTACATTATGACACAAAGCGAGAGGGGGAATGCTCCGATTGTATGGAGCATTCCCCCTCTCTGGGGCCCTTAGAAGGGCACTTTGGGCATGGTCTACACCACGCAGGCTGCCACTTACTCGGCAGTCTTTCTTGAGCGTGTGGTGCGCTTGCGCTTGGGCTTCTCCTCGGTCTCGAGGCGCACACCGGCCAACTGTGGGTCGATGAGGATACGACCGCAGTACTCGCAGACGATGATCTTCTTGTACATGCGCACGTCGAGCTGACGCTGAGGTGGAATCTTGTTGAAGCAACCTCCACATGCATCACGCTGCACGTAAACGATACCCAGACCGTTGCGGCTGTTCTTGCGGATGCGCTTGAAGGCATTGAGGAGACGCTGCTCGATGGTGCACTCCAGACGCTTGGCCTCCTCGCGCTTGTGGTCCTCCTGCTCCTTGGTCTCGGCTATGATCTCGTCGAGCTCGCCCTTCTTGGTCTCGAGATCGGCACGACGCTCAGCCACGAGCTGATTGTAGCGCATAGCCTCCTCGGTCTTGTGGCGTGAGTGGTCATTGGCCTCACGGATCTTTTTGTCGTTGAGCTGGATATCGAGTTCGAGGATTTCGATCTCCTTGGTCAGGGCATCATACTCGCGGTTGTTGCGCACATTGTTCTTCTGCTCCTCATAGCGCTGGATGCGTATCTTGCTCTCCTCGATGACAGCTGTACGATCAGCGATTTCGCGTCGGAGATCAGAAAGTTCGTCCTGGATGCGGTCGATACGTGTGCGCAGACCCTCGATTTCGTCCTCCAGGTCCTCCACCTCCTGTGGAAGTTCGCCACGGAGTGTCTTGAGCTCATCAATCTCCGAGAGGGTGGTCTGGAGCTTGTACAGGTTCTTGAGCTTCTCCTCGATGGTCATCAATGCGGGATCTTTCACCTTTTCTTTTGCCATAGTCTTATGTTATAGATAATTAATGGGATTGGTCACCGTCTCCGACACGCTGAGTGGCAGTTGCGGTGCCATTTCCTCTATGATTGAATAAAATATTTCTGTGGTATACTGCTCGCTCTGGTAGTGACCGAGCACTCCAATCTGTATCTGCTGCTCGTGGCCGAAATAGCTGTGATAGTGCATCTCGCCCGTGAGGAAGGCATCGGCCTCGAGGCGTATGGCCTCGGAGAGCATAAAATCACCTGCTCCTCCGCAGAGCGCCACGCTCTGTATGGGGCGCGCCAGAAGTTCGTTGTGCATGAGACATTCTATGTGGAAGAGACTCTTGACCCTCTGGAGGAAGGCCAGCGCATCCTCGCCTGCGGGCAGGTAACCCAGCACGCCGCTTCCAGCCATGAGGGTACGTTCCTTGCCCCTTATGGTGACCCTCACAGGGCGGGGCTGCATCATCTGCACATCCACCAGACCCAGTTTGTCGGCTATCTTATAGTTGACACCGTCCTCTACGTTATCGAGATTGGTGTGGGCAGCATAGATGCAGATGTCATTCTGGATGGCTAGTCGCACGCAGCGCTCCACCTGTGTGGCATCGCCGATACGCTTGATGCCTCCAAAGAGCAAGGGATGGTGGGCCACAATGAGATTGTAGCCCAAATCAATAGCCTCGCGCACCACTTCCTCGGTCACGTCAAGACACAATAAAGCCCCTGATGCTTCCGCCTCTGTCAATCCCACTTGCAAGCCGGCATTGTCGTAGCTCTCTTGCAGGGGCA
The DNA here is from genome assembly GCA_945788095.1 of uncultured Prevotellaceae bacterium. Classification (GTDB taxonomy): domain Bacteria; phylum Bacteroidota; class Bacteroidia; order Bacteroidales; family Bacteroidaceae; genus Physcousia. Next base: position 2,188 of record CALZKW010000179.1, read on the forward strand.
GGGGCGCGAATCGTTCAAGGGCGTCGATAATCTCCTTTATTTTCACGCTATATATCGAATTTGCCGCAAAATTATACGTTTTTCCTCTAATCTGCAAATATATTCTTCGTTTTTATCTATCTTTGTCGCAAATGACTAACCCTGAATAGCATTCCCGCACATGAAAAAGCTTCTCTTTGTCCTCCTCCTGATTAGTTTCTCCCCCTCATTGCACGCCCAGCCATCCACCCCTACAGACCAGCCTTGGCGTGGCCTCATGATCGACGTGAGCCGCCATTTCATGCCTATATCCTTTCTGGAACGGCAGATTGACGCCATGCACTACTGCGGACTCAACCGCCTCCACCTCCACCTGACCGATGCTGCGGGCTGGCGCATGGAGATAAAGCGCTATCCGCGCCTCACCTCCGTGGGGGCATGGCGTACGGCATGGGAGTGGAAGACATGGTGGAACGATGGTCAGCGGGCCTATGCCGACAGTACGGCCCACGGGGGATACTACACCCAGGACCAGTTGCGCCAACTGGTGGCCTATGCCAGCGAGAGGGGCGTGGAGATAGTGCCGGAAATCGAATTCCCCGCCCATAGCGAGGAGGTCGTGGCTGCCTACCCTTCATTGGGCTACAACCATGCCGAGCTCGACATGGAGAACCCCAATGTGTATGATTTCATGCACAATGTACTGACGGAGGTCTGCCAGGTGTTCCCATCTGAGTACATTCACCTCGGAGGCGACGAGGCCGCCACACAACATGAGCGACAGCCCGCAGCCATGCGCCGCATCAATGCCATCGTGCGCAGCCTGGGGCGCAAGATGATAGCCTGGGACGAAGCGCTCACCTCCGATCCAGCAGACTCCACCATCACCATCATGGTGTGGCGCAATGCCGACACTGCCCTCAAGGCCCTCGCCCTGGGCCACCACGTCATCCTCTCGCCTGGAGCCTACTGCTACCTCGACAAGTATCAGGATGCCCCTACTACACAACCCGAGGCCATGGGTGGCTACCTGCCTCTGCGCGAGGTGTGGGAGCGCACCCGTGAGGCAGCAGAGAAACTTAGGAACAATCCCCGTTTCCTTGGTCTCCAGACCAACCTCTGGACCGAATACATCCCCACCGAGGAGTATGCAGAATATATGATATGGCCCCGAGCCATGTGCCTGGGCAGCCGCTTTGATGGCATCACGTCGTGGACAGACTTCCAGCGCGCTGCTCTCAAGGCCACACGCCATCTGCGTCGGGAGATGGGCATACAGGCCTTTCCGCTCCACAAGGAAATCGGACAACGCCCCGAATACGGCTGCCCCGCCAAATGCCTCTCCACGGGTAAGCCTGTCACCTACAATTCCCCCTACCACCCCGCCTATCCCGCATCGGGAGCCACAGCCCTCACCGACGGACTGCGTGGTGGATGGGCCAACACCGACGGACGCTGGCAGGGATTCATCTCCAAGGGGCGCCTCGACGTCACCATCGACCTCGGACAAACTCAGAGCATCAGACGCATCCATGCCGACTTCATGCAAAACGTAGGTCCGGAGATATTCCTCCCCTCACACATCATCATCTCCGCAAGCACCGATGGTCAAGAATTCTATACCTTATATTATATATATAGTCCGGACAACGCGTCACCCGTAGCCTTCACCACACACGGATGGCGAGGCAAGACACGTGCCCGCTACATCCGCTACCAGGCCCTGAGCGGACCGCGAGGTGGATGGGTCTTCACCGACGAAATCCTCGTGGAATGACATTCCCCACAAAGTGCCACACACCCAAGCGTATGGGGAAGACATAAGTTTTTTACCCAAGAATTTGCGGAATACGATTATTCATCGTACTTTTGCCATACAACACTAAAGGAAGGAACACTATGGACGCTTGCAACAAATACATACGTTTCGACTGGGCCGCCAAGCGCATGCTGCGCGACAAGGCCAACTTTGCCGTACTCGAAGGCCTCATCACCGTGCTTCTCGGAGAGAAGATAGAAATCGAGGAAATACTCGAGAGCGAAGGCAACCAGGAGACGTCGTCAGATAAGTTCAACCGCGTGGACATCAAAGCCAAGAACTCCAAGGGCGAAATCATCATCGTCGAGGTGCAGCTCACACGCTACGTCCACTACCTTGAGCGCATCCTCTACGGCGTATCCAAGGCTATCACCGAGCACATCAAGATCGGACAAGGCTACGAGCACGTCAAGAAGGTATACTCCATCAGTATTCTCTACTTCGATCTCGGACAAGGCAGCGACTACCTCTATCACGGCAAGACCGTCTTCAAAGGTGTACACACCGGTGACACCCTGCAGGTCAACACCAAGCAGGCCGACGGCATTCGCCTCAGCACCCCAGACAATGTATTCCCCGAATACTACATCATCCGCGTCAATGAGTTCAACGACGTAGCCAAGACTCCCCTCGAGGAATGGCTCGACTACCTCAAGAACAACCGCATCAACGACAGCACCACCACTCCGGGACTCCAGGAGGCCCGCGAGCGTCTGCAGTATCTGGCCATGAGCGACAAGGAGCGCCAAGCATACCTCTCAGCCATGGAAGACCGCATGCTGGAGATGGACGTACTCAACACGGCCAAGATGGATGGTCTGGCTGAAGGTCGTGCTGAAGGTCGTGCAGAAGGTCGTGCCGAGGGTCGTGCAGAAGGTCGTGCTGAAGGTCGTGCTGAAGGACGCGCCGAAGAAAAACTTGCTTTGGCAAGGAATCTCAAAGGAATGGGCGTACTCACTGATGAGCAGATAGCCAACGCCACAGGACTGAGCATCGAAGAGATTCTGCAGCTCTGATGCGATTACTAATTCAATCGAGTAGGAGGTAAATGCTAATCATAAAAGGCATTTGCCTCCTACTTTCACATTTACC
>CALZKW010000180.1 GCA_945788095.1 uncultured Prevotellaceae bacterium
TGAAATATCAAAGTAAATCTCTAATTGTTAACAAGTTAATTTATAGAACATCCCTATAATGAAATCTTCCCGTTCCTCCATACTGCTCCTTCTGACTGCGCTGGGCATCTCTTCGTGCTCCACACAGTATCTCGTGGAGGGTTCCACCACCGACAGCAGGATGGAGGGTATGACGCTGAGGCTCAATCAGATGCGCCCAGGCGGCAATATGGCCATCGACTCGGCCAAGGTCGTCCACGGGCAGTTCGTCTTCTCGGGCACTGTCGACACCATCACCATGGCCACCATGGCCCTGCCTGATGACTTCCCCCTGCTCATGGTGCTCGAGGACGGCGACATCAACATCAGCATCGAGAACACACGCAAGCAGGTGTCGGGCAGTCCGCTCAACGAGAGTCTCTACTCATTCCTCGGACAGCTTGATGCACTCGACGGCCAGCTCGACCCTATGTGCTTCGAGCTCAGCCACCTGACCCACCTTTCGCGCATGTCGCAGATGATGACAGGACGCTTCCAGGAGTCGCCCTATCTGATTGAACTCCGCTCCAAGGTCAGCGCCATGTGTCGCAACCGCGAGGGACTCATCGCGGAGTTTATCATCGACAATTCCGACAACGTCATGGGGCCTTATGTCTTCATGGTCAGCGTCTGCGACAACAGTTTCCCCCTCACCCGCACATGTGTGGAGCGCATCATCAGCGACTCACACCCCCAATTCTTCATCGACCCCTTTGTGGCGCAGTTTATGCGCGACAACCACCTCACCATACCCTCCAATGCCTTTGCCGCCACGGGCAAGCAGAGCGGAAAGCGTAGAAAACGACAATGAACCAACTCCAAGAGATAGACCAGCTGCGCCAGCAGCTCCACCACCACAACCACCTCTATTACGTACTCCATGCTCCGGTCGTCACCGACCAGGAGTTTGACCATCTCATGCACCGCCTCCAGGATCTTGAGGCACTGCATCCCGAGGCTTTCGACCCCAACAGTCCGACACAGCGCGTGGGCAGCGATCTGAGCAACGAATTCCAGACCGTGGCCCACCGACGTCCCATGCTCTCGCTTGCCAACACCTACAACCGCGAGGAGGTCAGCGACTTCTACCACCGTGTCAGCGAGGGCCTCCAGGGAGAGCCCTTCGAGGTGTGCTGCGAGATGAAGTACGACGGCCTCAGCATCTCCCTCCACTACGAGGGCGGACGCCTGGTGCGCGCTGTGACCCGTGGCGATGGCACCCAGGGCGACGACGTGACAGACAATGTACGCACCATCCGCTCCATCCCTCTGGTATTGCCCGAGGGTGGGGGATGGCCCGACGAATTTGAGATACGCGGCGAGGTGCTCCTGCCCTGGGACAATTTTGAGCGTCTCAACGCCCAGCGCCAGGCAGCCGGCGAACCCCTCTTTGCCAATCCCCGCAACGCCGCCAGCGGTACGCTCAAGAGCAAGAACTCCGCTGTGGTGGCCCAGCGCGGTCTCGATGCCTATCTCTACTATCTGCTGGGCGATGGCATACCCGGCGAGAGCCACTATGAGCGCCTGCAGACGGCCGCGCGATGGGGCTTCAAGGTGGGTCCACAGACACGCCTATGCCACTCGCTGCAGGATATCTACGACTATATCGACCACTGGGACACGGAGCGCAGCCAGTTGCCCGTGGCCACCGATGGCATCGTCATCAAGGTGGACAACCTGCGTCAGCAGCGCTCCCTCGGACTCACCGCCAAGAGCCCCCGATGGGCCATTGCCTACAAGTTTCAGGCCGAACAGGCAGAGACCATACTCCGCCTTGTCAGCTACCAGGTGGGCCGCACCGGAGCCGTCACCCCCGTGGCCAACATGGACCCCGTGCAGTTGGCCGGCACCACCGTGCGCCGCGCCACGCTCAACAATGAGGACTTCATCCGCAGTTTCGACCTCCACCTGGGCGACCACGTGCTGGTGGAGAAGGGGGGTGAGATTATACCCAAGATAGTGGGTGTCAACACCGATGCGCGCGACGAGAGTTTGGGCGAGCCTGTGGCCTTCATCACCCATTGTCCCGAATGCGGTGCCCAACTGGTACGCTACGAAGGCGAGGCAGCCCACTACTGTCCCAACGACACCGCCTGTCCGCCTCAGCTCAAGGGGCGCATCGAGCACTTCATCTCGCGCAAGGCCATGAACATCGATTCGCTCGGTCCCGAGACCGTCGACCAGTACTTCCGCACGGGGCTCATACGCGACGTGGCCGACCTCTACGACATACGCCTGGCGCAGATAGCCGGAGCCAACCGCGAGCGCGAGAAGAGTGCCCGCAAGATCATCCAGAGCATCGAGGACAGCCGCCAGGTGCCCTTCGAGCGCGTGCTCTATGCCCTCGGCATACGCTTCGTGGGCGAGATAGCTGCCAAGGCCCTGGCCCGCTACTTCAAGTCTGTGGATGCCCTCCAGACAGCCACCACCGAACAGTTGCTGCAGGTCAACGGCATTGGTGCCGTCATCGCACAGAGCGTCATCGCATGGTTTGCCAATGTGCAAAACCAGTGGTTGCTGGAGCGACTGCGTCAGCACGGACTGCAGTTTGAACTCAACGACGACGAACTGGCCGCCCACTCCGACCGCCTGCAGGGCAAGACCATCGTCATCAGTGGCGTCTTCACCCATCATAGTCGCGATGAGTACAAGGCCCTCATCGAGCGCCACGGTGGCAAGAATGTGGGTAGCATCAGCGGCAAGACATCCTACCTCCTGGCAGGTGCCAATATGGGCCCTGCCAAGCTCGAAAAGGCACAGAAACTCGGTGTCAGCATCATCTCGGAGGAAGACTTTTTGCAGATGATAGAGTAAATAATGTTCCCGCGCGATGGTAGTATACGGGAAATTTACTTATCTTTGCATCTCAAATCACTACAACCAGCATATACGAACAATATGGCACAAAATAAATTCAAAGGACTGGGCATTGCCCTTGTGACACCCTTCAATGCCGATGGCTCGGTGGACTATGACTCGCTGCTGCGCCTCGTGGAATACCAGATACAGAATCGCGTGGACTTCCTCTGCGTGCTCGGCACCACAGCCGAGACACCATGCCTCACGGCTGAGGAGAAGCAGAAGATCAAGGAGGTGGTCGTGGAGCGTGTGGCCGGACGTGTGCCCATCATGCTCGGCTGCGGAGGCAACTGCACCGCACAGATCGTGGAGCAGCTCCGAACTAGTGATTTTGAGGGCATCGATGGCATCCTCAGCGTATGTCCTATGTACAACAAACCCTCGCAGGAGGGCCTTTACCAGCACTTCAAGGCTGTGGCCGAAGCCAGTCCCGTGCCCGTGGTGCTCTACAATGTGCCTGGTCGCACCGGTGTCAATATGACCGCTGAGACCACCCTTCGTCTGGCCCGCGAATTTGACAATATCGTGGCTATCAAGGAGGCCAGTGGCAATATCACCCAGATGGATGATATCATCAAGAACAAGCCCAAGAATTTTGATGTGCTCAGTGGCGACGACGGCATCGCATTCCCCCTCATCACCCTCGGCGCTGTGGGTGTGATTAGCGTCATCGGCAACGCACTCCCCGCTGAGTTCAGCCGTATGATACGTCTCAGCCTTCGCGGTGAGTACCAGCAGGCCCTGCGGATTCACCACAAGTTCACAGAGCTCTTCAAACTCCTCTTCGTCGATGGCAACCCCGCCGGTGTCAAGGCCATGCTCAGCGAGATGGGACTCGTGCAGAACAATCTCCGTCTTCCTCTCGTGCCCACCCGCCTCACCACCATGCAGCAGATCAGCGAAATCCTCAAGGCGCTGCATATTAAGATTTAGAGGAAATAATAAGGAAGTAATAGGGAAGTTATAAGGAAGTGATAGGGACGATAGTCCTGCTTGTGATTTCCCTTTGTGATATAAATAATGTGCGAGATCCAGTTGTGGGTCTCGCACATTATTTTTGGTACGCTCGGCATGAGCATTGTCTAACGGGTGTAAGTCCCGAGTGAGCCCTAATAGCGGGAATCACATAGCCAAGGGCAAGGGTGTCCATCGCGAGGTGGAGTCTGAAGGAAGCCGGCGGCAAACATCTGGCCTAACGAACAGAAACGTAAGCATTCGATAAACGTAAGCATCCGATAAACTACATATGTTAGCAGTTTTATTATTGTTGTATCTTTGCCCTGCAAAATTGCAACAATGTTAAAACTGCTATTATTATGACTAAAGACGAATTTGTATCACTGCAGCTTCAGTACCATCAGAGTGGTAAGAGTTTAAAGGATATAAAAGGGGAGTTAAAGGGGAGTTAAAGGGACGAATGGCTAATGGAGAACGAACAATCAATGTTAATTAATTTATGCCCATTACCCAGGTAAGCACAAAAAAACTCTGCAATCCTTGGGGGATTACAGAGTGTTGGTGGTGCCCAGAACAGGACTCGAACCTGCACGCCTCGCGACATGCGCACCTGAAACGCACGCGTCTACCATTCCGCCACCTGGGCAAAAAGAAAGAGGTTTTTGGAAACCTCTATCCTTATTATAAGAGCGGAAAACGAGACTCGAACTCGCGACCCCAACCTTGGCAAGGTTGTGCTCTACCAACTGAGCTATTTCCGCATTTGCAATTCCCGGCTGCCCTCGTCCGTTTGACTTACCTGGTGAAGGAGAGGAGACTCGAACTCCCACGCCTCGCGGCACTACCACCTCAAAGTAGCGCGTCTACCAATTCCGCCACCCCTCCAGGTTTGTTTGTCAATCTCGTTGAGCATTGCCCTGATTGCGATTGCAAAGGTACGACATATTTCCGTATCTGCAAGCATTTGGCAAGAAAATTTTCAATTTTTCCTCAAAAAAGTGTGATTAGACACCATTTTGGGCACCTACACCTTATATAATAAATATGGCAATGATCCTCTCTTCCTTCGAGGTGGGGGGGGTAGGGGAGTTGCGGGGATGGTTTAACAACAGAACGAACGGAAACATATTAATCACACGAAGGCACGAAGTGTTATGAGTATAGCTGACCATAAGTTGAC
>CALZKW010000181.1 GCA_945788095.1 uncultured Prevotellaceae bacterium
ACCCTTTATTACCCTTAAAAGCCCTTATACACAAACGTATCGTCCCTTTAACTCCCCTTTAACTCCCCTTTTATACCCTTAAAAGCCCTTAATACTGGTCCCTGTGATGAGTATGATGTGTCTCATTGTGCGGGTTGTGCGGGTTTTTGCCATACGACATCCTCTACGCCGTCCTCGTGGTTGAGTTTGCGCGAGAGCACGAAGAAGTAGTCGCTGAGTCGGTTGATGTAGGCCAGCACATTGTCGTCCACCTGTGCGCCTGTCTCCACGAGTCGCAGTATGGTGCGCTCGGCTCTGCGGCATACGGTGCGGCATACGTGTGCGAACACGGCGGCACGTGTGCCTGATGGCAGTATGAAGGCGTGTAGGGGGTGGAGTATGGCCTCGAGTCGGTCTATCTCGTGCTCGATGGCCTCCACCATCTCGGGTGTGACGGCGGCGATGGGTGCCTGTGTGGCATTGTCGGTGGCGAGGTAGCCGCCTACGACGAAGAGTTTGCGCTGCACGTTAATCAGGAACTTGCGGTCGGACTTTTCGTGGCAGTACGCCAGCAACACGCCCACCTGTGCGTTGAGTTCATCCACTGTGCCGTAGCTCTCGATGCGCTCACAGCATTTGCTTACTCTCTGGCCGCCCACGAGTGAGGTCTGGCCCTTATCTCCGGTTTTGGTGTATACCTTCATGATATTAGTGTTTTGAATGTTTGGTTGGTAACACAAAGGTACGTCTTTTTGGTGAAACCGTAAACTATTTGTGGGGATTTTGTTGATGCTTATGCTCAGTTGGCGTTGTGCTACAGAGCACGCACCTCGCCATCCGAGGCATTGGCCCGTCAAGGGGAAATTACTTCGCTATAACTTCCCCTTTAACTCCCCTTTATTACCCTTAAAAGCCCTTAAATACAAACGTATCGTCCTTATTACTTCCCTATAACTTCCTTCTGACTTCCCTATAACTTCTTCGAAGAAAACAAACAAAAGACACCTATCCTCGCGGACAGGTGCCTTTGCTCACTTTCAATTTGAAAATAAAACTTTATCAATGCTATTTGTCTACATACGGAGATGTAGAATCGCTACTCTTCACAGAGCTCTGTAAGTATGCCGCAAGTGCTCTTGGGATGGAGGAAGGCGATCTTCAGACCATCGGCACCTCCACGGGGAGCCTTGTCGATGAGACGGATGCCCTTGGCATCGCACATGGCGAGGGCCTCGCTCACACCGTCCTCCACCTTGAAGGCTACGTGGTGTACGCCACGGCCACCGTTGTCGAGGAACTTCTGTATGGTGCTCTCGGGACATGTGGGCTCGAGGAGCTCGAGCTTCACCTCGCCTACCTGGAGGAAGGCAGTCTTAACCTTCTGGTCCTCTACGACCTCTTCCTTGTATACCTCGAGTCCGAGTACGTCCTTGAAGTAAGGGAGTACCTCCTCGATGCTCTGCACTGCGATACCTAAATGTTCGATGCGTGAAATCTTCATTGCTTTGTTTGTTGTTTTTGTTGGTAGTATGGTTTATTATCGCAAAGGTAATGCTTTCTGCCGAACGCACCAAATATTTCCCCACCTTTTTTGGGCTGAGTGCTGGAGGGGGAGGGGCGTATATACAATATAATATATACGCGCGAGCGTGGATGGGGCTCAATGAGCTCCTCCATTAATGACCTAAAATTGTTCTATGGATATTGGTTCTTCCTCCATTAGTGGCCATTGATGGAGAAAAAAACCATCCACTCAGAGCAATTTTACCGAGGAAAGAAATGCATCAATACCGCAAAACGCCTCTTTATAATAGCATAAATTGGTGCCAAATCTGGTAGTTTGATATACATTTGTATATATCATGACATTTTTCTATCATTTTTTTGCAGAAAAATTTGGTGGTATAAAACAATTACTCTACCTTTGCAGACGTTTTTAGTGGGTATACCACGAAATTGGATAAGTGTTACAACAATTGGTAAAACGATTGTAAATAACATATACCATTTCTTTTTTATTTTTTTAAAATTTTTAATTTATATGATTAATTTTCTCCAAAAAATCACGGTCTATAAGGCCCCAATCACAAACACGACGCCCGACAGAGAGATGACTGTCAAGGATGTGTACATGCACATCATCGACGAGGCGATCAAATCCACGTTGGACGAGTATCGCAAAAAGGTAGCCAAGGCCAGGCTCGACCCCAAGAAGAAGGACGAGGCAAAGCGCTTCAAGCTAACGAAGTTTGACTGCGCCACCTTTGCCGGCACCTTCTCCAAGCGTCAGGCCAACCATCTCACCGCGCCAAGCGGTCTGATGTGTCTCGATCTCGACCACGTAGCCCAGCCAGACGAGGTGGCCATGGTGCGCCAGAAGATCTACGAACTGCTCGGCGAGAGCATCGCCCTGATGTTTACCTCACCCAGCGGAGACGGCATCAAGGTGGTGGTGGCCATCGACCTCAGCAAGGCCGACTTCCAGACGTGGTTCGTGGCCTACTCCAACTACCTGGAGGCCAAACTCGGGCTCAAAACCGACCCACAGTGCAAGGACGTGTCACGCGCCTGTTTCCTGCCCTACGATGCAAACTGTTACATCCATCCCGACTACTTCACGGAATGCGCACAGCTACAGCCTCCGGCCGAGCTCGACCCAAAGGAATGGGCGGGCGCGGACGCGACCACCAAGACGGCCACGGAGCCACGCGTGCAGCCCTTGGCCCCCACCAATGCACCCACGCCGTTCACCCCCATCGGTGGCGACGACCTGAGGGCCGAGGTGCTCAGTTTGGCCCACGAGACCGTGAGCCGAGGCATCGACCTGACGACCACCTACGATGAGTGGATGAAGGTAGGTTTTGCTCTGGCTCACGACCTCGGCGAGAGCGGCCGCGACATCTTCCACACATTCTCCTGTCAGCACCCAAACTACAAGTACGACGAGTGCGACCGTAAGTACACCCAACTGCTCGCGGCCTCACCCTCGAGCAACCCCATAACCATCAAGACGTTATTTCAAATGGCAAAAGATTTTAATATTCCAACCTCTACCTATAGCCCCCACCCTGTGCCCGAGGCAGGGTCGGTGGCACCATTCCACAGCTCGGAGTGCGTCATAAAGGGCACGATGTCGTATGTCAATAATGAAGAAATAGACGAAAATAGTCTGAAAGATGAAATTATGTCTTATGTCATCAAGACATTCATGACGCAGCAGGCACTCAGCGAGGAGGAGGCACGCATGCAGGCTAAGGCCTACTATTTCGACAGTAAAATCACGACATTTTCCGACAAGCTGCCCGTGGACTTCCTCTGCCCCTTCGTCTCCGACATTCTCGACAAGGAGGACACCCCCCAGGAGAAGGACAAGATGCTGCTCGGCGCCATCACCCTCATCTCGGGCGTTTTGGGCAATACCATGCACGTGAGATACCACAAGAAAATCAACCACGCACCCTTCTTCACCATCGTGTTCGGCCCCTCGGGATCGGGCAAGGGAGACCTGCAGACGTGCCTCGAACTGGTCAACCCCATCATCAGGCAGCATAACCAGGAGTACCGACAGGCCCTCGACGACTACGAGCACCGCAAGAGCGAATGGGACAACGCGGACAAGAAGACGCGCGGCGAGGAGCCCAAGGAGCCGCAGAGACGGTCTTTTCTCATCCCCGTGGACAACACCCACGCCGCCTTTGCCCGTCAGCTCGACGCCAACGGCGGACTGGGCACCATGTTTGACACCGAGGGCAGCGCGCTGGCATCGGCATGGGCCCACAAGGACTACGGCAACTACAGCGAACTCTTTCGCAGGGCCTGGAGCAACGAGCTCTACACCTGTCAGCGCCAGACCGAACACCTCAACATCTACATCGAGAAGCCCGCACTGGCCGTGATGCTGACCTGCACGGGCACCGACATACCCAAGATAATGACACCCGAGGAGGTGGCCAACGGACTCGCCTCGCGCTTCGTCTTCTACCAGTTGCAGCGCGACAAGATCAGCTTCAGCGACGTGTGGGCCGACGAGGGTGAGAGATGCCGCGAGGACGTCTACAAAGACCTCGGCAAGCAGGTGAAGTATCTCTACGACCAGCTCCTGCCCCTGGGCGAATGCGGACTGCAGTTCATGCTCACACCCACACAGCAGCAGGTCTTCAGAGAGATCTTTCAGCAGCATCTCGTAGACACCGTAGAGGAGCAGGGCGACACCATCTACTCAGCCATACTCCGCCTGGCCGGCATCTGCGTCCGCATCGCCATGGTGCTCACCATGCTGCGCCGACTCAGCGAGCGCTACCCCAGCCACCAGCCCCTGCTCGACCCCTCCGAGAAGGCCATCCTCTGCAACGAGCGCGACTTCTACACCGCCGTGGTCATCACCTACTGCCTCCTCCACCACACCAAGGACGTCTACTCCGTGGTGGCCCGCAAGCAGGCCGACCCCTTTGCCAACATGCACCTGCGCAGCAACAACCCCATGGCCGACATCTACAAAGGCCTACCCTCAGACCGAGAGTTCTCCGTCGACGACATCGTAGCCTGCGGCAGAGTCCAAAAGCGACAGGCTCAGCGCATCGTCAAGAAACTACACGAAACCAACCTCATCAAGCAGACCAGCACCCGCCCCACCCGCTACATCAAGCTACAGTCTGCCTAACTCAGACCCACCCTTCGACCCCCTCCACACCCATATCCCAGCGCAACAAGACCCACCCCTCAGCGCCACAGGATATGGGTGTTTTTTTTGAAGAAGTTATACAGAAGTCGGAAGGAATTATAGGGAAGTAATAAGGACGATACGCTTGTATTTAAGGGCTTTTAAGGACTCATTAGGAATAGCCTGTGGAGAAATTATGGTTTATCGGGGAGATTGGGGAAAATATCAATAAATAAAAATA
>CALZKW010000182.1 GCA_945788095.1 uncultured Prevotellaceae bacterium
GTATCTGACGGAACGGCTTCCACTCGAATTTATGAATTAATAGAACCTACCTTAAGGGTAATTAAGGGTATAAAAGGGGAGTTAAAGGGGAGTTAAAGGGACGAAAGGCTTGCGGAGGGGCTGCCACATTGGGGGAAGGATGGGACGAGCCGAAAAATCGCCTCGCACAATGGGGGGGGCGAGGAGACTCGAGGCCATGTGTGGCCCCGCACAACGGGGGCACCTGGAGGGCTTATCGGGCGGAGGTGTAGCCTTGGGCCTTGAGGAGGTCGAGTAGGCGCTGACGATGGTCGCCCTGAATGATGATTTCGCCGTCTTTGGCCGAACCGCCCAGGCCACAGCGCTGCTTGAGGAGTTTGCAGAGGGCCTTGAGGTCGTCGTCGGAGCCCACAAAGCCGCGGATGATAGTGGCTGTCTTGCCGCCGCGGCCGGCTCTCTCCATGGCAAGGCGCAGGGGCTGCTGATGGTTGGGAAGGGTGTCGGCGACATCGGGTTCGTCTTGCTCGTAGGCATAGTCGGGATTGGTGGAATAGACCACTCCGGTGCGTTTACGGCGTGCTATGTCCTTGCTGTCTTGTGGCTTGCTCTCGGGCTGGTCGGTGCCGCCGAGAGCTGCCAATGCTGTTTTCCAGTCTGTCATAATATACTATTTGTGATTGTACAATTAGTTGGTTTATCCCATCGGTTGTTGACCAACGCATAGTTGATCGAAGGGAGATATTCGATATTGATGTTTATCATAGTATGATGGATGATAGCAGGTCCGACCATTCGTGTTATCGGCTACAAATATAGGCTTTTCCATTCAAGAAACGCACTTGAATGGGTGAGAAAATTCCGATATGGGGGAAAAAGTAGCCCCCCGCCCTCCCCCAAAGTAAATTGGAGTTTATGGGGGAGGTGCGGGGATGGTTTAACAACGGAACGAACGGACAAAGATTAATCACACGAAGGCACGAAGTGATATGAGTTTTCTCATGGTAGTCCTGCCATCTATATTTCGGCATACACCAGGTTGCCATCCACGCGCTCCGACTTCATCACGCACACTTGCTCCACGTGCATGGTGGCCTCGGGGGGATGGATGTCGGTGAGAATCTGGGATGGCTGCTGCACCAGCGAGATGTGGGGGAAGAAGGGGGCCTCCTTGTAGTTCACCCCATGGGCCCTGAGGCGCTGGCGCAGTTGGGCAGCGAGCCGTTGTATCGGGGCGGGGATTGCTACGCCACACCATATCACGCCGGCCTTGGTGGGGAAGCTCCCGAGGGCGCCCAGGGAGAGGTCGAAGGGCTCGAAGACTACCTCGCCCACGGCTCTGCGGATAGCCGTCAGGTCGTAGCGCTCACCGATGAAGGCCAGCGTCATGTGGAGGTTGTGGCGCGGGCAATAGCGGCCCTGGACGCCCCTTTGCCTGAGGGCTTCCTGGAGGGCGACGAGCCTGTCCTTCATCTCCTCGTCGAATCGTATGGCTATGAATATGCGGGCCATGATGCCTATGATGCTCAGGTGGCCTCCTGGCGCAGACTGTCGAAGCGATGCTTGTCGCGGGTGGTCTTCTTCTCGATGTTCTTGCGCAGGGCCTCGGTGAGGTCTACGCCGGTCTGGTTGGCCAGACAGAGGAGCACCCATAGCACGTCGGCCATCTCGTCGGCGGGGTCTTGGTTCTCGCCCGGCTTGAACGTCTGGTCGCCATAGCGGCGCGACATGACGCGGGCCAGTTCGCCCACCTCCTCGGTCAGTACGGCCATGTTGGTCAGTTCGCTGAAGTAGCGCACGCCGATGGTGCGTATCCAATGGTCGACCATCTGCTGTGCCTCTCTGATAGTAATCTCTTGTGTCATGGGTATTCAGTATCTTATTATGGGGTGAGTCAGGGCGCGCTCTATGCCCTCGAGGCTGGGGGGAAAGTGGATGCCGTGGCCGTGGATGAGCTGGCAGTCCATGGTGAGGTTGCGTGGCTGGTCGCGGTATCGCTCCTCGTCGGGGTGTATCCATGTCTCGGGTTCGGCCAGGGCCATCAGGCGGGCTGCCTGGAGGTGGAGGTCGTAGCTGTTGAGGGCGCTTGCGCTGCCGAAGTTGTAGATGCCTCCGGGCAGGTCGATGGCCCTCTCCATATTGGCCACCACCTGCCACACATCGGTCACGCCGCGGTATTCGTGGGTGGGGGCCTGGAGGGTGGTGCCCTCGGTGGAGGCCTTGAGGAGATTGACCAGCAGGTTGCTGTTGAGCCTGAGGGGACTGCCGGGCAGGTCGTACATCCAGGTCAGACGGAGGCCGATGGCGTCGGGATAGTTGCGCAGCGCTCTCTGCTCGGCCTCGAGCTTGTGCTGGCCATAGATGTTGACGGGCTGCATGGCATCCCATTCGCCCAGCGATCCGAGGCGCGGCGTGCCATTGTAGACCTGGTCGCTCGACATGAACACATACCGGGCCCCCACCTGCTTGCAGGCCTTGGCCAGTTTGACCGTGCCCTGCACGTTGACCTTGTGTGAGTCCTCGGGATGCTGCTGGCAATACCAAGTGTTGCTCAGGGCGGCACAATGGACCACCACATCGGGCTGATGCTCCGTCATGTAGGCCATGACAGCCTCCTCGCGGCTCACGTTGAGCTGCGAGTGGGTGGGCAAGAGGAGTTCGAACTGCTCCTTATAATAATATGCCAGTCTGCTGCCCAGAAATCCGCTGGCACCCGTTATCATCATCTTCTTCATGGGGCGAAACGTGTGTGGGGCGGGACTACTTCTTGGGCCAGCCCACGGGATTGTTCATGATGGGTATCTGCTTGTCTGAGAGTTTGAGCAGGGCACGTATGCCCTCGGTGTCCATGGTGGCGCGGGGCACGGTGGCCAGACCCACGCTCTGGCAATAGAGGTTGATGTTCTCGCTGACGTTGCCTGCATCGACGCATCCCATGCGGATGGCCTGCTCGCTCTGCTGGCCAAATCGCTCGAGGTCGATGACCATGAGGAGCGACACGGGGGCCTCCTGGGCAAACACCTGCTTGAAGCCCGCCTTGCCGCCGGCCATCAGACCGCGATGATCGCCCTTGGCCTTGACGTTGAGGCGATTGGCCACGGGTTCGTATTCATACACGGCCTTTTCGGTGAAGACATAGAGGCGAATCTCCTTCTTGTTGAGCGCAGAGGGGGCCGTACGGTGGTCGTTGTCGCGGCTCACGCCACATGCTGCCCAACAGAGGTTGGAGAGCTGCTGGTTGGTGATTCGTGTCGTGGCATATTCGCGCACAGAGTGGCGTGTGCGGAGAGCCTCCACCACGCTCATCGACTTGGCCTTCATGTCGGGTTTGGGCAGGTTGACGACATCCTGTGCCGCCATGCCTGTGCTCGCTGTGAGCAGAGAGGCAAAGAGTAGATTTTTGATGGTCATAGTTTTTCTATTTTTATGAAGCTATGCCCCTTTGGGGCAAGAAGTATATAAGGGAGTTAAAGGGAAGTTAAAAGGAAGTTATAGGGACGAATGTCTTGCTGCGGTATTCACATGGCACGCCCCGCGGAATAGACATGGCACGCCCTTCGGGGCGAGTCGCGGCTCCCTCTCCGTGCAGTAGACGCTTCGCAGCTTGCCTGCAGAAGAACTTTTCACTTTTCTCTCTGAAAGATAAACTCCCAATTTACCTCTCGCTCATTGCTCACGGATGACACCGTTGATCACGATGCCCGCCAGGGCCATGCCAAAGGCGGCTGTGATGTGGCAGAGCGAACCGTTGATCTGGGCCTTCTTGGCATTCCAGTCGTGGTCCTGGGGGGCGGCACCGCTATGACAGATGCATTGGTCCGTGCCGCAGGGGTGGTGGTCGCCCAGGTTGGGCATGGGCGGCTCCTCGCTGTAGACGCATTGGAACTTACGTTTGGGGAAGGTCTTGTCGCGCTTCATCCTTGCCCTCAGGGCCCGGGCCAGCGGGTCGCCTTTCACCTTCCAAAATTCCGCCTTGCGTATCATGAAGGGGTCGGTCCTCAGGGCCGCGCCCATCGACGACACGAGCGTGACGTGGCGAGGCAGGGCCGTGGCACGGAGTATGAGGTCGGCCTTCTCGCTGAGCGAGTCGATGGCATCGACGATGTAGTCGTAGTCCTCCATGTGAAACTGTTCGGCCGTCTCTGCCGAGTATATCTGCTGCTGGGCCGTGATGCAGGCCGCGGGGTTGATCTCCATCAGACGCTCCCTTAGGGCCTCCACCTTGACCTGTCCGATGGTGCGGCTGGTGGCCATGAGCTGGCGGTTGCAGTTGGTCGTGCACACGCGGTCGGAGTCCACGATGGTGATGTCTCTCACCCCGCTTCTTACCAGCGCCTCGGCGCACCACGAGCCCACACCGCCCACTCCGAAGATGAGCACGCGTGTGTGCTGCAACTTCTGATGGTTATCCGTGCCCAGGAGCCGCACAGTGCGTCGCTGCATACCGCGCTCCAGGACTATTGTCTTCTCGTCCATAATACCTATTTATATTATTAATGGGGAAACATGCGCTCCCCACATGCAAAGATACGCAAAGCCCGTGAGAAAACATCATACTGCCAGCAAAATATCACATCGCAACTGGTCGGCTGAAAGGACAGAGGTGGTAATTAGGGAATATCGTTTAATTCAAAATAACCGAGATTGATTGACGAGTGTATGCCTTCTGAGGTTGCACTCGTCTGCATTTTGGTTGAGTTTTATCGTAATTTGAGTCGATTATTGTTTTGTCAGGACATAGTTATCCCTTGCATGAGGGACATTGTTTGACGTGTATGTGGCTAGGCTGCCTGGCTAAGTTCTTCCTTTGCGATTCTCCTTGCCAATTGTACTGCAT
>CALZKW010000183.1 GCA_945788095.1 uncultured Prevotellaceae bacterium
GGTGCCACTTCGTTCGGCACCTGGGGTTATAGAGATAGCGCCCTCCAGGCGCTGGTGGTGTAGGGTCCTCTCCCCCTTGGGGGAGTTAGGTCACATCCCGAGCATCAGGAAGTAGATGACGGAGGCGGGGATGGCCAGGAGGGCTGAGTCGAAGCGGTCGAGCATGCCACCGTGGCCGGGGAGGATATTGCCTGAGTCCTTGATGCCGAGCTGGCGCTTCATGAGGCTCTCCACAAGGTCGCCCCAGGTGCCGAAGATGACCACCACGAGGGCAAAGCCCATCCACTGGAGTAGGGTGAGGCTCTCGGGATAGAGGCTGGAGATGATGGCCGAGACACCCGCGGTGAGCAGTCCGCCACCGATGCTGCCTATCCACGACTTGTTGGGCGAGATGCGGGGGAAGAGCTTGTAGGGCACAAAGCGCGAGAGGAGGCTGCCACAGAGATAGGCGCCGGTGTCGCTCACCCAGAGGAAGATGAAGAGCGCGAGGGGATAGATCCACTCGTAGTGCATCTCATCGCCGGTGCGGAAGACAGCCACGAGGGGCATCAGGGAGAGGGGCAAGGCGATGTAGAGCTGTGAGGCAAAGGTGACGCTCCAGTTCTTGATGGCATCGGGGGCCTGCTTGTAGAGTTCGCTGACGAGCAGGTAGAGCATGATGACACCATAGAGGCCAAACATCTGGGCCGTGCCCTGGCCGCCAATCATGAGGAGCCACACAGCAGCAGCGAGCACAATGCCGGCGAGGGAAAGGAAGCCACGGTTGACCGAGGCGCCATAGTGGCGGTTCATGATGCCGCCAAACTCCCACAGCGTGGCCGCTGAGACGAGGGCAAAGAAGAGGAACATGGTGTGGGCACCATAGATGGTGCATCCCACGAGCAGTCCGACATACACCACGCCAGTCATGGCGCGCACTATCATATTCTTGAGTTTGGGATTCATATTTCTTTAGGTTGTAGGTTTTGGGTTTTAGGCTGTAGGAGTTAACGACGGAACAAACAGATGAATCATTCCGTTCTTATCGTTATTACAATAAACTTATAACCAATCAAGTTGCAGGTGTGCTATTATTATATAAGGTGATTCTCTGGGGCATCATTTATCACCATAATGCCCCAATATTTGGAGATTGAATAGTTGTTTCCATAATTCCTATTCTTTGGTTTTTCGCCGCAAATATACATATTATTTACTTCGCCACGAAATATCGACTGCAAAAAAGCAAATACATCCTGACTGCATGGCATTCGTCAAGATGTATTTGCTCTTATCTGTGCCCCCCTACCCCATCAGTTCTTCAGAACGGCTGGCCCAGGGGCGCTTGCCAAAGATGCCCTCCACATCCTCAGCCAGGATGACCTCGCGGTCTACGAGGAGCTGGGTGAGCTGGGCATGTCCCTCCTGCTTGTCGAGGAGGATGGTCTTGGCACGCTGGTATTGCTCAGCTATCATGCGCTGCACCTCCTTGTCAATGAGGCGGGCTGTCTCCTCTGAGTAGGGACGCTGGAAGTTGTACTCCTGGTTGTCGTAGTAGCAGAGGTTGGGCAGGGCCTCGCTCATGCCGAGATAGGCTATCATGGAGTAGGCCTGCTTGGTGACACGCTCGAGGTCATTGAGGGCACCACTGCTGATATGTCCCGTGAAGAGCTCCTCAGCAGCACGTCCACCGAGGGTGGCACACATCTCGTCGAGCATCTGCTCCTTGGTGGTGATCTGTCGCTCCTCGGGCATATACCATGCTGCACCGAGCGCCTGACCACGGGGCACGATGGTGACCTTGACGAGGGGGTTGGCATGCTGAAGGTTCCAGCTCACGGTGGCGTGACCGGCCTCGTGGAGGGCTATGGTGCGCTTCTCGCCGGCAGTCATCACCTTGGTCTTCTTCTCCAGACCGCCTATGATGCGGTCTACGGCAGAGAGGAAGTCGTCCTTGGTGACGCAGGTCTTGTCGTGGCGCGCTGCGATGAGGGCAGCCTCATTGCAGACATTGGCGATATCGGCACCCGAGAATCCGGGAGTCTGGCGAGCCAGGAGATCTACGTCGAGAGTCTCGTCGATCTTGAGGGGACGCAGATGCACCTCGAAGATGGCCTTGCGCTCATTGAGGTCAGGCAGGTCGACATGTATCTGGCGGTCGAAGCGTCCGGCACGGAGCAGGGCCTTGTCGAGGATGTCGGCACGGTTGGTGGCTGCGAGCATGATGATACCGCTATTGGTGCCAAATCCGTCCATCTCGGTGAGGAGCTGGTTGAGGGTGCTCTCGCGCTCATCGTTGCCTCCGATACCTGGGTTCTTGCCGCGGGCACGTCCCACAGCGTCTATCTCGTCGATGAAGACGATGCAGGGGCTCTTCTCCTTGGCCTGACGGAAGAGGTCGCGCACTCGGCTGGCACCCACGCCGACAAACATCTCGACGAAGTCGCTGCCCGAGAGGGAGAAGAAGGGCACATCAGCCTCGCCCGCCACAGCCTTGGCCAGGAGGGTTTTACCCGTGCCCGGAGGCCCCACGAGGAGTGCTCCCTTGGGTATCTTACCACCGAGGTCGGTATACTTCTTGGGATTTTTGAGAAACTCCACTATCTCCTGCACCTCCTGCTTGGCGCCTTCCTGACCGGCCACATCCTTGAAGGTGACCTTGGTATCCTTGCCCTCACCCTTCTCAACGAGGGTGGCACGGCTCTTGCCTACATTAAAGATACCCATGGGGCCGCCAATGCTGCCACCACTGTTGCCACCACTCATGCGGCGCATGATGAAGATCCAGAAGACGATGATGAAGAGGAGGGGGCCGAAGTTCCAGAGTATGCTGGTCAGGGTGCTGTCGCTCTGCTTATACTCCACATTGCCCGTGAAGTGCTTCTTCTCCTGCTCGGCATCGAGGAAGTCCTGCAGCTTCTCGTCGCTGCCATACTGCACCTCCACATAGGCGCCCTGCTTGGGGTCTATGCGCTGCTTGAACACCTCGCCGGCCTTGTCGCCCTTGATGACGGCACGCAGAGTGCGCTCCTTGGGGTTGACCTCGATGTCCTGCACGTAGCCCTGCTGCACGTACTTCTTAAACTCGGTGTAGTTGGCGGTCTTGGAGGCTGCGCCACCCAGGGAGTCGCCACTATTGACAAACAGATAGCCCAGCACCAGTGCCACGCCCACATAGAGCCATGTGAGGCTGAGGCCGGGCTTCTTCTTATTGTTGCTGCTCATTGTTTGGTAATTACGGTATGGTGAAAGTGGAGATTAGTCCAAATCGGCAATCTCCGTAAGTTTTGCATCGGCCCAGAGGTGCTCGATGTTGTAGAAGTCGCGCGCATCGGGGAGCATGACATGAACGATAACATCGCTATAGTCCATGGCCACCCACTCGGCATTGCGCATGCCGTCGACAGCCGTGGGGCGCCAGCCTGCCTTATCTCGGGCAAACTCGCCAATGCTCTGAGCCACAGCCTGCACCTGCGAGGGTGAGTTGCCGGTGCAAATCACGAAATACTTGCAGATGGTGTCGGTGATGTCGGTGAGATCTACTACGGTTATGTGGTGTGCCTTCTTGTCCTGGGCACCTGCGATGATCTGGTCAACTAAATGTTCTACGTTAGTCATCAATGTTTTTGTTGTCTTGTTATTAATATATATAATGTATTATCGGGCTGCAAAGATACGAGTAATTATTCGGTATATGGTGAGAAGAGTACTTAAAAATCCTCAAAAATGATTTTTTTACACCCAAAATGCAATTTTTCTTGCAAAACATTTGGAGGTTTGGAGAAAACGCCGTACCTTTGCATCGCAATTGAGAAAAACAACCGCAACAAACCACTGGGCTATGGTGTAATGGTAACACTGCAGATTCTGGTCCTGCCTTTCCTGGTTCGAGTCCGGGTAGCCCAACAAAAAGAGCAAGTTCACATCGAACTTGCTCTTTTTGTGTTTAAGGGAGAACAACTTGTGCTTTAGGGAGAACAACGGAAAGAACAGAAATTTTCCTCACCCCGTTGCGTCATTTCGCGACGCAACTAAAAAAAACTGTACAGTTTGGCCTCGGGGAGGCTTGCGCGGACCATTTCAAATGGCGAAAGATTCTAACATTTCAACCTCTGCCTACAGCCCCACCCTGCCCCCGAAGCAGGGTCGGAGGCACCATTCCACAGCTCGGAGTGCGTCACGAACGTCATGATGTCATATGTCAATAATGAAGAAATAGATGAAAAATAGTCTGAAAAATGAATTTATGTCATATGTCACCATGACATTCATGACGCAGCAGGCACTCAGCGAGGAGGAGGCACGCATGCAGGCCAAGGCATCTACATCGACAGTAAAATCACTACATTCTCAGACAAGCTGCCCGTGGACTTCGTCTACCCCTTCGTCTCCGACATTCTCGACAAGGAGAACACCCCCTGGAGAAGGACAAGATGCTGCTCGGCGCCATCACCCTCATCTCGGGCGTTTTGGGCAATACCATACACGTGAGATACCACAAACAGACCGGCACCCACCCCTCCCGCTACGTCAAGCTACAGTCTGCCTAACTCAGACCCACCCTTCAACCCCCTCCACACCCATATCTCAGCGCAACAAGACCCACCCCTCAGCGCCACAGGATATGGGTGTTTTTTTTAAAGAAGTTATAGAGAAGTCAGAAGGAAGTTATTGGGGAAAATATCAATAAATAAAAATATATAAAGATATAACTAAAGAGATGTGATAT
>CALZKW010000184.1 GCA_945788095.1 uncultured Prevotellaceae bacterium
CACGAAAATAGGAGATAAACAACCTATGATTAGTGTTTACCTCCTACTCGATTCCATTTATCTGTTGGCAATTCGTTCGAGCGCCATGCCTACCTGCATCAGGCCGCGGGGCACGTGGAAGCATCCCTTCCACTTGCCGCCCTTGAGGGGCAGGAGCACCTCGCCGCGGCGGTTGAGGTAGCCAAACCATTCGGGGTATTCGGGGTCCATGAAGTGCTGCCAGGTGTAGTCGTGCACACGCTTAAACCACTTGAGGCACTCCTCGCTGCCGGTGAGTTCGTAGCCCTTGATCATGGTGATGAGGGTCTCGATGTGTACCCACCACAACTTCTGGTCCCACTCCAACTGCTGCTGGGGATGACCGAGGCGGTCGAGGAAGTAGAAGATGCCCTCGTGCTCCTTGTCCCATCCATACTCCACCTCGCGCAGGGCGATGTGTACGGCCTTGTCGATGAGGTCCTGGCGACCAAGGCGCTTGCCCAGGTCCATGATAAACCACATGGCCTCGATGGCATGGCCGGGATTCTGCAGTCGGCCTTCGTGGCAGTCCACGAGCTGACCGTCCTTGCCCACACACTCCACAATCATGTCGAGCTCGGGGCGATAGAATACGTCGAGCACCTCGTGCAGACAGGTCTCGATGGTCTGGTCGAGGAAGGCGGGCTCGAGCAGGTCTTCTATCTCGAGTGCCACATTGCAGAGTATCATGGGGAGGTCGAAGGTCTTCAGTGCGCGTGCTCCCTTGGCAGCCTTGCTCCAGCGTCCCTTGGGGCAGTCCACACGGCTGAGCACGATGTCGAAGGTGCGCTTGGCGATGTCGGCACATTCCTCGCAGCCGGTGGCCTTGTGGAGCTGACCAAAGGCAATGACGGCGAAGGTGTAGCTGAAGATGTTGTAGGGCTCCACCAGGGGATGGCCCTCGCGGTCGAGGCTGAAGTACCAGTTGAGCTCACCGTCGTGGCCATACTTCTTGAGGAAGTCGGCGCCCATGATGGCTGCATGGAGCCATGCCTGGCGTGTCTCCTCGTCGGCCTCTATGCGCTCGGTGGCGGGCAGGGTGGGGCAGCTCTTGTTGTAGAGTGTGGCGAGCATCCACACCTCGCGTGCCTGGAGCCAGATGAACTTGTCGGTGTCGTATACGGTGCCGTCGCGCTCCATGCAGGTGAAGAAGCCGCCGTACTCATGATCGATGCTGTTTTGCATCCAGAATGGCATGACGCGGTCAAGCAGTTCGCTCTTGTACTGTTTGGCCAATGCCTTGAAGTCTATTGTTTGCATAGTATATAAAAGGTGTTTTTTAGTGTGCCGCAAAGATAGTGCTTTTATCTCACACGGCGCTTATCTTCGAGGTAAAAAAGGACCTGCCATCATCAGCGTCCCCTCCCTCGGGGCGCATCGAAGCTGTGCCCCGAGTCCCTCTCTTGTCTCCTCTGAGGCTCCTCCTCTTTGGGTGAGGCGGGGGCACCACCTTTCTTCCCCCCATACTTGCCGAAGCGGTAGTTGACGGAGAAGAGCAGGTAGCTGCGCACCATTTGCTGGCGTGAGTCGGTGCGCGAGGTGGCACTCACGTTGCGGTTGATGTCATCGCGGCGGTCGAGCAGGTCGACGGCGCGGAGCGACAGCGTGAGCGTCTTCTTGGGCAGTAGTCGCTGCTGCAGCGAGGCATTCCAGATGAGCTGGTTGGTGTTCATCGAACGGTCGTTGTAGCCTCGGCGACTGTGCTGGTTGATGTCGCTCGAGAGGGTCATGCCCCAAGGCATCTGCAGCACAAGGCTGCCTCCGTAAGAGAAGGTCCGCGTGTCGAGATTCGAGGCGCTGGTGTTGGTGCTGCGGCTGTGGTTGTAGCGGAAGGAACCATTGGCATTGGCCTCGATGCCCCACTTCGACTCCCAGTCGCGGCGGTAGGTCAGACGGATGGTCTGCTGTATGTTGGTGCCCCGGGTGCGGTTCTTCACGGTCGTGGCGTCCTTGCTGCGGTAGACGTAGCTCACCGAGTTGGTCATGCCGGCTCGTGTGCTGGTGGCTATGCGCCAATGCTTGGCGCTGTCGAGGGCCGTGTTGAAATTGTAGTCCATCGAACCGTTCCAGTTGCCGTTGATGTTGACGGGCTTCGAGATGCGTCCACCGGTGACGTCGTTGTATTCGGTGCGGTTGGTGGTGGCATTCTGTGTGGTGCGCCACTGCAGGTTGAGGGCATTGGTGCGCTGGTGGTCCACGTTGGTGCGGCGGTAGCTTGTGTTGATGTTGTGGGTGAAGGATGGCTTGAGCAGGGGATTGCCGAGCGAGATGTTGAGCGGGTCGGCATTCGAGAGTGTGTCGGGTATGAGCTGCGTGATGCCGGGCTGCCCTGTCGAACCTTTGTATTTGAAGTCGTACTGCTCGTTGCGCGAGAACTTGTAGCGGAAGTTGATGTTGGGCGAGGCGTTGACCACCGACTGCTTCACATCGTAGTGCTTCAGGCCCTTGGTGTAGTCCACCGTGTTGATCTGGGGCTGCACGTTGCCACCCACCGTGAGCTGATACTTGGTGCGGTTGATGTGCAACTGCAGGTTGACGTTGTGGTTCTGGTAGGTATTGGTCGTATAGTTGCACTGCGCCACATCGGGGGCTGCTAAGTGCTCAAAGTTGCGATAGTTGGAGCGCGAGATGCCGTGGTCCGCAAAGGGCTGGTAGGGGAGGCCCGCAGCATCTTGCATCCAGTCGAAGATGCTGCTGACGGTGCGGTCTCGGTCCGTGAATCGGTAGTTGTACTGATAGCTCATCTGCAGGTACATGCCCTGGGCCAGGGGCTCGGAGTAACTGAGTCGGGTGCTCACATTCTTGTTGTACTGCGGCGAGGCGTTATACTGCACTTTGTGGTAGGTGGAGTCGCCGCCATCGGTGGCCAGCAGTTGGTAGAAGTCGGTGGTGGAGTATGAGGCGCTCTCGTTGGTGGTGTGCGAGTAGCGTGCATTGACGTCGAGGGTCACGTTGCGCCCACGCTTGGCCAGGCGTCGGTTGTATTGTGCCGAACCGCCCACATTGAAGTCGCGCGAGGTGTTGTGGTTGGCGTTCTCCTTGTGGTTCACACCGATGGAGTCGGCCAGCAGCAGATAGTCCGTCAGCGGGTCGGCACTCAGGAGATAGGGATCGTCTCTGAAGGCTGCACTCTCGCTCTGTGAGCGCGAGGTGTTGTGGCGCAGCGAGAGCTCGGGGCGGATGAGTATGTTGGTCATCGTGTCTGGGCGCCACTCTATCTTGTAGTTGAAGGAGCCACTGTTGTTGTGTCCGCGGTTCCAGTTGTGCGAGTTTGAGTAGGCTGCATTGCGGTTCTCGAAGCTCTGTGAGTTGCGCCATGACTCGCTGCGCGACTGCTGGAAATTGCCCGAGATGCTACCGTTGAGCTCCAGCACCTTGTCGCGCTGCCAGTGCATGTTGGCTCCGAGGCTCTGATTGTCGCTCATGCCGTTGCCGTTGGTGTTGTTGCCATTGCCAAAGATGGAAAACTTCTGGTCGCCCACGAAGCGGTTGACGTTGACGCGGCCCGAGTAGCGGTCCTCGGTGCCATAGGCGCCGTCGATGTTGCCAAACCATCCTCGCTTGCGGTTCTTCTTGATGGCCAGGTCGATGACGGTGCGCTCCTCGCCATCGTCGATGCCCGTGATGCGTGCACGGTCGCTCTGCTTGTCGTACACCTTCACCTTGTCCACGATTTCGGCCGTGAGGTTCTTGAGCACCATGTCGCGGTTGTTGCCAAAGAACTCCTTGCCGTCTACGAGTATCTGCGACACCACCTTGCCGTTCCACACATAGTTGTTGTCGTCGTCGAGCGTGATGCCCGGGAATTTCTTGATGAGTTCCTCCACCAGTGCCCCATCGGGCAGCTTGAAGGCATCAGCGTTGTACACGACGGTGTCGTCCACAACGGTCATCTCCGACATCTTGCCCACCACCACGGCTTCGGTCAGCGTGGTGGCCTGCTCGCGCAGCAGCACGTCGCTCACCTTGTAGTTGCCGCTCTTCTGGGGCAGGGTGAGTGTGAACGACTGCTCCTTGAATCCCATCATCTTGACCGTCATTCGGTAGGTGCCAGCGGGTATACCGGGCAGCAGGTACTGTCCGTTCTTGAGTGTGGCATTGCCGGCCACGAGTCGTCCGTCGGGGGTGGTGAGCCTCACCTGCACGCCCTCCATGGGCTGGAGTTCTTCGTTGTCATACACAGTGCCTCGTATATTGAGCTTGTGTGTCTGTGCGTGTATGGTCAGGGTGCATAGCGTGAGCAGGAGCAGGAGTAGTCTTTTCATGTATTATTCGCGTTAGTCATACCTTTGACGCAGTGGTGCCATATAGGTTTAATGAGGGAGAGCCGTAGGTCTGTTTGTTTGATATATATGAGATTGCCCAACTGATATATATGAGATTGCCCAACTGATATATATGAGATCACCCAACTGATATATATGAGATCACCCAACTGATATATATGAGATTGCCCAACTGATATATATGAGATTACCCAACTGATATATATGAGATCACCCAACTGATATATATGAGATCACCCAACTGATATATATGAGATTGCCCAACTGATATATATGAGATTGGTCATCTGATATATATGAGATTGCCCAACTGA
>CALZKW010000185.1 GCA_945788095.1 uncultured Prevotellaceae bacterium
TGGCTGATTCCAAATAGTATTAGTTAACGGAAACAATGTTGCGGTGGTATCGGCTATATGTTTTGGGACGGCGACAGCGTTTCCACATTATTCACATTCTAAACATTATCAACTATGAGTGAAATCGCAACTCTTAGCTTGGAGCGCCTGAACAATGGTGCTCACTTTTTGTTCATTTCGAACGTGTTGGCTCGTGCTGAGGCCGATGCGAACATCAAGAGTAAGCTCAGCACACAGATTGCTTCGCTGAAGTCTGCCAAGGAGCAGGAGGACGAGGACTTGAAGATTTCGCAGAAGAGTCTTCTGACTGACGACATTGCTGCTGCCGATGCAGAGCGTGACGGTCTTTACAGCGGTTACAAGAAGGCTGTGAAGGGTTTCAACGATCTGCCTGTTGCAAACATGGCTCAGGCTGCGAAGGTGCTGACTCAGCACATCAAGGACTACGCCATCGACCCTAAGATGCAGTTGGACAAGGAGACTGGTCTGCTGATTAACTTCATCGACGACCTGGAGAAGAAGTATGCCAACGAGGTGCAGACACTTTCGCTTGGCGCGTTCGTGACTGCACTGAAGGCAGCCAACGAGAAGGTTCGCACGTTGACAACATCACGTACAGACGAGCGTATGTTGAAGGCTATCGGTGCGCTGAAGGTATCACGCAAGGCAAGCGATGACGCTTACCGTCTGCTGGTGAAGTTCGTGAATGCTTACGCCCTGATTGAGGGTGACGCTAAGTACCTGAACTTCATCGACTACGTGAACACTGAGATTGTTCACTACAAGCGTGAAGTAATCGGCCAGAAGTCGGATTCAGCTCAGACAAGTGGCACGACTGGTGGCACAACGACTGGCGGTGGTTCTTCGACAGGTGGTTCTACAGGCGGTAGCACTACAGGCGGTTCTACAGGCGGTAGCACTACAGGTGGTTCAACCGGTGACTTTGAACTTGAAGGCTAAGCGGACGGTTCGTAAGTAAATGATTATCCCGTCAAGCATTTGTCCTAATGGAGGATGCTTGACGGGATTTGAACCGATTGTACCGAAGGTGCTGCCGGATAGAGGTTGTTTTACATCACCAATGGTGACCTCGGCCAAGTTGCGTAGCAAGCTGGGCAACACATGGCATGACATGCTCTGTAGCACCATGCGGAGTGTTGCCAAGCTTGCTTACGCAACTTGGCGAGGGCGCTAACGATGGTGGGGGTGTACTCCACCCTGCACATCCTCCGCTTCGCTACGTATGTACGGGGGTACTATCGCTTCGCTCCGTATTGCCTTCCAGGCAATTGTCTCGGTGAGCGAACCAATAATTGTTTCACGTAATTCTTGCCCGTTCTTGTTAAATATAATTTCCGTTAATTCCGTTGTTAACCCATCCCCGTCTCCCCCATAAACTCCCAATTTACCCAAAGTAAAGACACCAAAAAAGCTTCCCCGAGAGAGGAAGCTTTTTGTGTATGGTGACCTCGATGGGATTCTAACCCATGACCGACAGAACCGGAATCTGTTGCTCTATACAGCTGAGCTACGAGGCCATAAAGATGTGTGCTGCCCGAAAGCAACACACAAAGGTAATACTTTTTTCGCAAAGAGGATAACTCTGGAGGCGAAAAGTACGAAAAAACTACTGCTGACGTAGCGAGATGACGATGCTGCCGTACTGTCCGCCGAGGTCGAGCTCGATGCCGTCATCCATGAGGAACTTGCCCGTAAACTGCTTTCCCTCCCAATGTGCGCGTCCCTGTGCCTGGCGGTTGAGCTCGGTGAGGGTGTAGGTGGCATTGGGGTTGAGACCGGCAAAGTGGAAACGGGGCTTGGGCATGTTTATATAATGGATGTACTTGTAGGCAAAGAATACACCCTCGGTCTTCTGCTCATTAATGTAGACCTGACTGCTGTAGCCGGTGTGGTCGTAGGGCGAGAGGATGCGATAGAGGTCGCCCAGCTGCACGATGGGGCGGATGACGTCCTTGTAGGTCTGGATGGCCTTGATGGCAAACTCACGCTCCTGAGGACTGAAGTGCTTGGGCTGCATCTCCATGCCGAGGCGTCCGGTGGAGGCCACGTCGAAGCGGAACTTGAGGGGAATAACACGGCCCGTCTGGTGGTTGGGCGAGGCGCTGACGTGCTGGGCCATGGCATTGGCGGGATAGAAGTGGCTGCTGCTCCACTGGAGGAAGAGGCGCTGCACGGCATCGGTGTTGTCGCTGACCCAGAACTCGTCGAAGTAGGGCATCACGCCGTAGCTGACACGTCCGCCACCTGAGGCGCAAGCCTGGATGACGAGGTCGGGATACTTGGCACGGATGCGCTCGAGCACCTTGCGAAGGCCCAGCTGATAGTCGACGTAGAGGTGGCTCTGATTGTCGGCAGTGAGGTAGCTGGAACCGAAGGTATTGATGTCCATATTGCAGTCCCACTTGATGTAGTAGAGTTCGGGATTCTCCTGCATGAGGCCATCGACGATGCCGAAGACGAAGTCCTGCACCTTGGGGTTGGAGAGGTCGAGCACGAGCTGCGTGCCGCCACGGCCGGTCTGGGGCTGGCGCTTGGGATGGCATACCACCCACTCGGGATGGGCATCATAGAGTTCGCTGCGGTTGTTACACATCTCGGGCTCTATCCAGATGCCAAACTTGAGGCCGCGGTCCTTGGCTGCCTTGACGAGGGCGGGCACTCCCTGGGGGAGCTTGAGGGTGTCGGTCTTCCAGTCGCCCAACGCCTTGTCGTCCTCGGTGCGGCGATACTTAGTGCCAAACCATCCGTCGTCCATCACAAAGAGTTCGCCACCGAGGTCCTTGATGCCGTCCATCATCTCCTCCATGCCCTGCTGATTGACGTTCATGTAGACGCCCTCCCACGAGTTGAGGAGCATCTTGCGCAGGGCCTGACCGTTGTGCACCTTGCCATTGAGGCGAGCCCAGCGGTGGTAGGCGCGGGATACGCCTCCCTTGCCCTCAGTGCTGTAGGCAAAGGCCACAGCGGGGGTGGTGAAGCTCTGGCCCTTGGCGAGGTGGTAGGCAGAGTGCTCCTCGTCGATGCCCACGACGAGGCGGTGTACGCTCTCGCTGCGTGTGTCGACACGGAACTTATAATTGCCGCTCCACTCGATGACGGCTCCGATGGTGCGACCACGGTTCTCTTCAGGACGACCATCGAGCGAGAACATCATCTCGCCGCGGTTGTTGAAGGCATTGCGTGTGCCATTGAGGGCCTGTACGACGAGCTGGCCTTCGTTGAGGGGTTCCTCGGTGAGTTCGGCCTCGCCGGCCCAGGTGCCGTGCATGTGGCTGGCCCATACATTGCCTCGGCGCATGGGCATGAAGCCTGAGGCATACTGGAGGAGGGTGATGGGCTTCTTCTCATTGTTGGTGATGGTCTGCCAGGTCTCGATGACATCGGCATTCTGCCAGGCTCGGTAGCAGACGTCGACGTTGAGGTCGTACACCTTGTCCTTCATGTGGATGGTGAAGAGGTGGCTGTTGCCATCGACGGTCTGCTCGTGGCCGGTGACCTCGAGTTCGGTACTCATATTGCCATCGAAATGCTTCACGCTGAGGGCCGTAATGTCGAGGCATCCGCGACCGAAGGCGGGATAGGCCTCCTCCCAGAGGCTGTAGGCATCGTAGACCTCGGCGGGGCGGGTCACACGGCTACCGTAGTAGCTCACTCGGAGGGGTTGGCCGGTTTGTGCATTGAGTAGCAACGTGGTGTTGGGGGTGCTGACCGTGATGTCGTCTGCATGGGCCATGAGGGCCATGGAGAGGGTCAAGGCGAAGAGAAATGTTTTTTTCATGGGGATTTGTTTAGTGAATAGTGAATGCTGGGGATACGAGGCCATATATCGCCTCGCACAGTGGCTTGCTTTCCGGGGGGGGTATTAGAAGGGGGATACGAAATCCTTGAGCATGGCGTGGTGGGTGTCCTTGTCGCTCAGTATGGCCTCGTCGGTGGGTATGCGCCAGTCGATGCCCAGCGAGGTGTCGAGGATGGAGATGCCATCATCGGCCTCGGGGTGATAGAACTCGTCGCACTTGTACTGGAAGATGGCCGTATCGCTCAGCACGGCAAAGCCATGAGCGAAACCCTTGGGCACAAAGAACTGGCGGTGGTTGTCCTCAGAAAGTTCGACAGCCACATGCTGACCATAGGTGGGACTGCCCTTGCGCAGATCGACAGCCACATCGAGCACGCGGCCCTTGACACAGCGCACCAGTTTGGACTGGGTGTAGGGGGGACGCTGGAAGTGGAGGCCACGCATCACGCCACGGCTACTCATGCTCTCATTGTCCTGCACGAAGCGGATGGGAGCCACCTTCTCGTCGAACTCTCGCTGCGAGAATGACTCGAAGAAATAGCCTCTCGCATCCTTGAAAAGACGTGGCTCAATGATGACCACGCCCTCAATATCTGTCTTGATTACTTCCATAAAATTATATGTGTGTGTTTACTGGTTGCAAAGTTACACAAATATAAATAAATATCTCTGGAAAAATCGAACGAATGAGGAAAAATAATGATGGCGGCACTGGTGTTCAATGA
>CALZKW010000186.1 GCA_945788095.1 uncultured Prevotellaceae bacterium
CTTAGACGGCTTATGATAAATGATTTTATTTAAGGATATTGCGGTAGGTTCGAGTCCCGTCCGCACCGCGAAAGTGTTTTTCATGGTATTAGATTTAAGGTTAGTAAAGGTTGGCTGTTGTGAAACAGTCAATTTTTTTGTATATCCCCACCTCCCCCATAATCCATAATTTACCCCCGAGATTTATCTGGTGAACAGATTTTCCCGCCAGCCACTGCTTGCATCGCAGCGGCAACAAAAAAGCACCGCCTTGCAGCGGTGCTTCCTTTATGCTTCCTCCTCCTCAGTGGGGGTGTTGATGCTTTGGTTGATATCCTCTATGTAGGTTAGCAATTGTTCCTTGCCCATGCGTGTCTCGCTCGAGGTGACGAAGTAGACGGGCAGCTCCTCCCATTGCTTGCGCAGTTCCTTGAGGTAGTGGTCCACGTTGCCCTTGAGTTTGCCGCGCACCACCTTGTCGGCCTTGGTGAAGACGATGCTGAAGGGCACGCCGTTCTCGCCCAGCCACTCCATAAACTCCAGGTCGATGCGCTGGGGTTCGTGGCGCACATCGATGAGCAGGAAGAGGTTGGCCATCTGTTCGCGCTCCAGGATGTAGCCCGATATCATATCCTGCAGCTTGTCGTACTCCTTTTTGCTGCGGCGGGCATAGCCGTAGCCGGGCAGGTCGACCAGATACCAGTCATCGTTGATGAGGAAGTGGTTGATGAGCATTGTCTTGCCCGGTGTGGCACTCGTCTTAGCCAGTTTGCTGTTGCCCGTGAGCATATTGATCAGGCTCGACTTGCCCACATTGCTTCGCCCGATGAAGGCATACTCGATGCGGTCCGTCTTTGGGCATTTGTCCACGGTAGGACTGCTGATTACGTATTGTGCGGATGTGATAGTCATGCGTCTTTAGTTTGTTGTTAAGTCTTTTTGCAAAGATATAAAAAAACTCCTAATTCGTGTGGCGTTACCTCTTTATTTTGTAATTTTGCAGTCATGAAACTGCTTTATTACATCTACCAGCTCATTGTTGCAGCGCCTATAGCGCTTGTGGCAACTGCTATCACGTGTCTAGCTACTATCATAGGTTGTACTCTTGGCGATGCCGGCTTCTGGAGCTACTATCCCCCTATGCTGTGGGCGAGGGTGATGTGTGCTATATTCCTTCTGCCTGTCAAGGTGGAGGGCTACGAAAATATTGATCCCAACACCTCGTATGTCTTTGTGGCCAACCACCAGGGCGCCTTCGACATCTTCCTGGTCTATGGCTATGTAGGCCGTCCCTTCAGATGGATGATGAAAAAGGCCCTGCGCAAGACTTTCCTTGTGGGTAAGGCCTGCGAGAAGGGCGGTCATATCTTTGTTGATAAGGCAGGTCCAAAGGCCATCCAGCGCACCTACGATAATGCGCGTAAGGTGCTCCGTGGCGGCATATCGCTGTGTGTCTTCCCCGAGGGAGCACGTAGTTTCACCGGCCACATGGGTATATTCCGCCGTGGTGGTTTCCAACTGGCCGACGAGCTGCAACTCCCCGTGGTGCCTATCACCATCGACGGCAGCTTTGATGTCATGCCCCGCACCCGCGACATGCACTTCGTGCACTGGCATCCCCTTCGCATGACCATCCACAAACCTATCCCTCCCAAGGGCAAGGGCCCCGAGAATGTCAAGGCCATCCTCGACGAGAGCTACAACGTAATCATGAACGGACTGCCCGCCCACCATCAGGGCTTTGTCAAAAACGAAGACCAGTAATGCAACTCATCGTAGACAGCGGATCCACCAAGACCGCATGGTGCCTCACGGGTGGTTCCCGCGACGACTATTATACCACCGATGGCATCAATCCCGTGCGCGACGACCGCGACGTCATTTGGCGTGTGCTTACCCAGCAGCTCCTGCCCCAGCTGGCAGTGGCTGCCGAGGAGGTCAGTGAGGTGTGGTTTTATGGTGCTGGATGCATCGCTCCCTTCAAGCAGAGCGTCGAGGAGGTGCTTGCCAACACTTTTCCTGAGGCACGCGTGGTGGTCGAGAGCGACCTGCTTGGTGCAGCACGCGCCCTCTGCGGCCGTCAGGAGGGTATTGCTTGCATACTCGGCACGGGTTCCAACTCCTGCCTCTACAATGGCTCGGAGATAGCTTCCAACGTATCCCCCCTGGGCTATATCCTTGGCGATGAGGGCAGCGGAGCAGTGCTTGGAAAACTCCTCGTGGGCAATCTGCTTAAGTTGCAGATGGGCGAAGAACTGCGTGACGCCTTCCTCCAGGAGATGAATCTCACACCCGCCCTCGTCATTCAGCAGGTCTATCGCGAGGCGCAGCCCAACCGCTTTCTGGCCTCGCTTGTGCCCTTCATTGTGCGCCATGAGCAGCATCCTGCCATCCAGGAGATGCTTGTCGAGGCCTTCCGTAGTTTCTTTGTGCGCAACATTCGCCAATACAGTCGTCCCGAACTCCCCGTACACTTCGTAGGTGGCATCGCCTGCCAGTTTGAGCCTCACCTGCGCCGTGCTGCAGCGCTCGAGGGATTTACTGTGGGTCGCATCGACAAGGCTCCCATTGGCGCCATGGCCGACTATCACCGCGTGGCAGAATAGGCCACGCTGCATCACTACCAAATACTATCATGAAGAACAAATACCGAATCATACTGTCTGCGGCAGTGCTGGCCAGTGTCAGCCTTGCCGCCAAAGCGCAGGTGGAGGAGAGACCCCGACCTGCGGAGTGGAGCAACCTGGTGCGTGGCGGTCGTCACATGGACCGCTTCGAGACCATGCCCGAGGGGCGCATCGTGCGTGCCCAATGGGGTGCAGAGGCTGTGCGTCACCGTCTCGTTGACAATGGCATAGAGCGCGACGACATGAGCTTCTGGGGTGGCAACATACTCCGAGGCAACGATGGCCTCTATCACCTCTACGTGTGCGGATGGCCTGAGAATAGTCGCAAGGGACATATGTTCTGGGGCAACTCCACCGTCTTTCATGCCACTTCCGATCATCTCTCTGGTCCCTATCGTATAGCCAACAGCATCGGCAAGGGTCACAACCCCGAGGCTTATGTACTCGATGATGGGCGCATCCTTGTCTACACCATTGATGGCTACTACATTGCCGACCATCCCGATGGACCATGGGTGTTTGGGCGCTTCCTGTTCGATGACCGCGGTCACGGCATCATAGAGGGGCTGAGCAATCTCACCTTCTGTCGCCGTCAGGACGGATCGCGCCTTATGGTGTGCCGTGGCGGTGGTGTGTGGATTAGCCGTGATGGTCTGCAGCCCTGGCGTCAGATTACTTCCCGCCGCGTCTATCC
This sequence comes from uncultured Prevotellaceae bacterium, assembly GCA_945788095.1. Classification (GTDB taxonomy): domain Bacteria; phylum Bacteroidota; class Bacteroidia; order Bacteroidales; family Bacteroidaceae; genus Physcousia. The sequence continues at coordinate 3,301 of CALZKW010000186.1, forward strand.
CGACGTGGAGGGTCGTTTTGAGGATCCTGTGGTGTGGCGCGACTCGCTGCAGTATCACCTCATCGTCAACGACTGGTTGGGCCGCATCGCCTGGTATGAGCGCTCGCTCGATGGTCTGCACTGGACTGTGGAGGCAGGCGAAGCCTATACCTATGCCTTCTCGCGCCATGGCGACGGTACCGCCGAACCGTGGTTTAAGTACGAGCGCGCCAAGGTTTTCCAGGATGAGCACGGGCGTATCACACAGATGAACTTCGCTGTGATCGATACACTCAAGCATGAGGACTTGCCCAACGATACCCATAACAGCAAGAATATCTGCATCTCGATGAACAAGGGGTTGCTCCTCGAGGTGCTCAATACTACGCCCATCACGGCTTCGACCAAGAAGATAGAGCTACGTATCCGTGGTGAGGCTGACTTCTGTCCCGCCGACGAGGTCGACGTCTCTTCTCTTCGCTTCGGCACCCACAGCGAGGTGAACTTCGGTCGAGGAGCCCGTGCCACAAAGACTCGCGTGGATGGACGTGACCTCATCGTCACCTTCTCGGGCAAGGGTAGCGGCATCACCCCCGATGAATGGGCTCCCAAGCTCATTGGCAGCACCCGTTCCGGACGTCTGCTTTGGGGCTATGCCCGTCTGCCCTATGTGGACTACTGCCCTGCCGTCATTTCCCCCAGTGCCCCCTATGAGCGCGATGGCAAGCAGTATGTCCGCATCGCCAACTTCGGACTCTCTCCCTCCCGTCCTCAGCCCATCGAGGTGAAGACTCCTGACGGCTCCTCTGTCACTCTCGACGTTCCCTCCCTTCAGCCCTACGAAGAGCAAGAATTTGCCTTGTAACATACAAGTACAGCCCCCTTCTTCTAGATAGGATTTAGGGGGCTGTTTTTTTGGTAAATTGGAGTTTGTGGGGGAGATGCGGGGATGGTTTAACGACGGAACGAATGGAAAAATATTAATCACACGAAGGCACGAAGTGATATGAGTATAGCTGACCATAA
>CALZKW010000187.1 GCA_945788095.1 uncultured Prevotellaceae bacterium
TTAATTGTCAACTGTTCTTCTTGATAATCTCGTTGGCCAGGGCGAGGTGGTTTTTGGCACCTGTGGAGTCGGCATCATAGAGGATGGCGGGCATGCCATGGCTTGGGGCTTCGCTCAGACGCACATTGCGCTGGATGACGGTATCGAAGACGAGTTCCTGGAAGTGGCGCTTCACCTCGTCATAGATTTGGTTGGCCAGACGTAGGCGCGAATCGTACATAGTGAGCAGGAAGCCCTCTATCTCGAGTGTGGGATTGAGCTTCTTCTTGATGAGCTGAATGGAGTGGAGGAGTTTGCTGATACCCTCGAGTGCAAAATACTCACACTGCACGGGGATGATGACACCATCAGCTGCCGTGAGGGCATTGACCGTGATGAGACCCAGCGAGGGACTGCAATCGATGAGGATATAGTCGTAGAGCTCGCGCAGAGGAGCCAGCAGATTGCGCAGCATGTGCTCACGGTTGTCAAAGTTGAGCAACTCAACCTCGGCACCCACAAGGTCGATGTGGGAGGGGATGATGTCGAGACCCTCAATGTCGGTCTCGTAGATAGCCTCGCGCACATCGATGTGGTCGATGATGCAATTATAGAATGTGTAGTCAATCTGCGACAAGTCCACACCCAGGCCCGACGAGGCATTGGCCTGAGGATCGGCATCGAGCAGAAGCACCTTCTTCTCGAGCGTAGCCAGCGAGGCTGCAAGGTTCATGGAAGTAGTCGTCTTGCCAACTCCACCTTTCTGGTTGGCCAAAGCAATAATCTTACCCATTCGATTGTAGTTTTTGTTTGTTTTCTGGGTACAAAGGTCGCAATTATCAAACAAGACTCGTGGTGATTTTCAACAAACGTGGGGGTATTGTTGATAAGTTGTTGATATTGTTGATAACTAAACCATAGAAATAGGTACACAGGCACGTTATGCGTGCGCGTGATGGGGCAAAGGTAAGAAAAAGTGGGCGAATATGTTGACAATTAAGGTTTTTTTCTTATTTTTGCGTAACAATTTTTAGTAACAGAGCACTTATGAACAACCCCACAGACCAAAAACTCATACTTATCACCAACGACGACGGATACACGGCCCAAGGCATACACGAACTGACCCAACTGATGGCCCCTCTGGGCGAGGTCGTGGTCGTAGCCCCCGACAGTGCTCGCTCTGGAGCGGGATGCAGCATCACACCCACCCTGCCCGTGACGCTCAGACTCGTGGAAGAGAGAGGGGGAGTGACAGTCTACAGTTGTAGCGGCACCCCCGTGGACTGCATCAAACTGGCCACCGAACAGTGTGTGCCACGCACCCCAGACCTCATCGTGAGCGGCATCAACCACGGAGAGAATGCCAGTGTGAGCCTGCACTACAGCGGCACAATGGGAGCCGTCATCGAGGGATGCATCAAGGGCATACCATCCATAGGCTACAGTCTGCGCACACTGAGCAAGGAGTGCGACTTCAGCCCCTACCGCGAGGTGGTGAGGAGAGTGGCCGAGCAGGTCTTGCAACACGGACTGCCGGAGCTGACCTGCCTCAACGTCAACTTTCCCGAGGTGGAGGTGCTCAAGGGCACCAAGGTGGGACGCATGGCCCGCGGACTCTGGACCGGCGAGTGGGCCGAGGCCAACCACCCTCACGGACAGCAGTGCTACTGGCTCACAGGTCAGTTCAACAACCTTGAACCCGAGGCCGACGACACCGACTACTGGGCACTCGACCATGGTTACGCCGCCGTGACACCCATCCACCTCGACATGACCAACCACGCTTATCTCAATACTCTCAAACAAGCACTCGAATGAAATACTACCTCATAGCAGGCGAGGCCAGCGGAGACCTGCATGCCTCTCACCTCATGACCGCCATCAAGGAGCAAGACCCTCAGGCCGAATTCAGATGTATCGGAGGCGACCTCATGCAGCAGGCCGGAGGCACCCTGGTGCGCCACTACCGCGAACTGGCCTACATGGGATTCATACCCGTGCTGCTACATGCCCGCACCATACTCAGGGGCATGAAGCAATGCAAGGCTGACATACTGGCATGGAAACCCGACATGCTGATACTCGTGGACTACCCGGGCTTCAACCTCAAGATTGCACGCTACGTCAAGAGTCACTCGCAGATACCCGTGTGCTACTACATCGCCCCCAAGATATGGGCATGGAAGGAGTGGCGCATCAAGGATATACGTAGGGACGTGGACAAGCTCTACTCCATACTGCCCTTCGAGGTGGACTTCTTCGAGGGCAAGCACCACTACCCCATCCACTATGTGGGCAACCCCACCGTGGACGAGGTGGATGCCTACAAGCAGACTCACTCGAAGGATTTCGGCCGTTTCATCGCTGAACACCACCTCACCGACAAGCCCATCATCGCTCTGCTCGCTGGTAGCCGCAGACAGGAGATACGCGACAACCTGACACGCATGGCCGAGGCGGCTCGCAACTGGGTGGGCGACTATCAGCTCGTGGTGGCCGGAGCCCCAGGCATCGAGGAGGAATACTACCAGAAGTGGACTGCCGGCCTGCCCGTCACCGTCATCCACGGCAGCACCTACCCGCTCTTGCAACATGCCTCGGCGGCCCTCGTGACCAGCGGTACAGCCACACTCGAGACGGCCCTCTTCGAGGTGCCCCAGGTGGTGTGCTACTACATGAAGGCGGGCATCCTGGCCAACATCGCACAGCGCCTCATACTGAAGACGCCTTTCATCTCGCTCGTCAACCTTGTGGCAGGTCGCTGCGTGGTGCCCGAACTCGTGGCTGCCCACATGAGTCCCGATCATGTGCGCCACCACCTGGAGCGCATCCTCCCCGGAGGCACAGACCGCGAGGCACAGCTCAACGGCTACAAAGAAATGGCTGCACGCCTCGGTGAACCAGGAGCACCAAAGCATGCAGCCAAAATGATGGTGGATTATTTAGGTGGTAGGTTGTAGGGATGTAGGTCTAATAAAAAAACTCACTTCACATCCATAGTCATCTGAGCCTCAGTCTTGAGGCGACGCAGTTCGGAGGGGATACCCTTGGGATAGATGACCAGCACATCCTCTTGGTCGGCCACGACATAGTCCGACAGACCGCTGATCAGGGCCTTCTTGCCCTTGGGCAGACGCACAATGTTGTTGTTGGAATTATGGAACACGGCCATAGAGTCGAGCATGACATTGCCCTTGTCATCAGGGGTGGCACCACTCACAGCCGACTCCCATGTGCCGATGTCAGCCCATCCGAAGTGGCCCTCGAGCACAAAGACATTGTCGTTGCCATCCAGTATGCCATAGTCGATGTTTCGCTTGGGCAGAGCCGAGAAGAAGTCGGGGATGCGCAATTCGCCTCCAGGACTCAGTTCGGCCAGCATCTTGGGCAACTCAAACTGATACTCGGGCACCTGGCTCATCAGGGCCTGCAAGAGGCTCTGAACATTGAACACAAAGAGACCCGCATTCCAATAAAATTCACCCGTTTGAACGAACATTTTGGCATATTCCAGTTCGGGCTTTTCCGTAAACGACTTCACGCTGCATATACCCTCAGAGGCCTGCGCTCCGGCCTGGATATATCCATAGCCCGTCTCAGGACGTGTGGGACGGATACCCACAGTGACCAGAGCCTTCTGTTCGCGCACAAAGTTCATACCCCTCTCTATATCGGCCTGAAGGGCAGCCTCGTCGAAGATGAGTTGGTCGGCAGGCGAGACGATGATGTTGGCCTGTGCATCGCGGCGAGCCGCAATGACCAGCGCTCCCCATGCCACACTGGCCAGTGTGCCGCGGCGAATGGGCTCAGCCAGTATCTGCCTGTCGCACACCTGAGGCAACTGCTCACGGATGAGGTCCATGTACTGCTCATTGGTGGATATATAAATATGGTCGGGGGATATGAAGCGTGCATAGCGGTCGTAGGTCTGCTGCAAGAGAGTACGCCCCGTGCCAAAGAGATCCAGAAACTGCTTGGGTAGATCTTCGCGGCTCGCTGGCCACAGGCGGCTACCAATACCTCCTGCCAATATCAGGCAATAGCCCGTCTTACTGTTTTGCATATCGGTTTTTCTTAGTTTTTGTTTGTTAGCATCGCTAAATTAGATATTTCCCACGATATGAACAAAACTTGCACCAAATATTAAATAACTTTTAACTAAATCGGGCAAAGGGACGAAGAGCAAAGATGGAAGGTAAAAGGTAGGGGCTTGATTTCCCCGGACAGTAATAATAAAATATCAATAAAGAAAAATAAATAAGAGACGATAAAAATAGGAGCTAATAAATAAAAAGAGGATGATAAAGGGTGG
>CALZKW010000188.1 GCA_945788095.1 uncultured Prevotellaceae bacterium
TCGCTACCTTTTTGACCTCTGTGTCATCTTATGAGGGCGGTTGCGGATTTGAGGTATATCTTATTCTATCACTCGAAATGTCGGATGAACCATAAGGAAGTTAAAAGGATGTGATAGGGAAGTGATAGGGACAAATGTCTTGTTGCGGAACCCGACACGCCACAAAGGGAGACCGCCAACGCCGGAAACATCGGAAACATTTTGCACGCCCCAAAGGGACAGAAGTTCATAGCCCAGGGCATCGCCCTGGGTTAAGCGCAACTTCATCATCAATGGTAACCACGCCGAGTTGCGTGAGCAAGCTCGGCAACACCTTGCGAGAGACGCTCCGTATGTACGGGGTTCTTGGACGAGCCATGCGCTAAAGCGTGGTCCGAACCTCACTTCGTTTGGTGTAGTGCCTTCCAGGCACAACGCTGGCATTTATGGGGTCTAACAGGGGCTCGCCCCTGTATAAGGTAGCATCACACACTCTCTACCCCTGCAAGGGGTGCACAGCAACTTGTATGCGCCCCCTACAGGGGCAAGAAATGAGGTGTCATGTAACGTAGGGGCAAGCCCCTACGCTATGTTATTTGGCGCCTACAGCGCCCTCTCAAACTTGTATCGAATAGATACCGCATCACCCACAAGGTGGACAGTGCCTACAGCGCCTTCTCAAACTTGTATCGAATAGATCCTTAACTATATGTTTTCCGTTCTTTCCGTTGTTAAAGCTCACTCCCAACCTAAAAATCCGACAAAAGTTTGCACGGAAAGGATTAAAGGCGTACTTTTGCCCACATACTAAGGATATTAACGCAAACAAAATAGCTGACAACATGAAAAAACACCTGATAGCACTTGGATTCGTGGCAGCCACAACAGGCGCCATGGCTCAGACCATAAGCATAGACGAGGCCAGAGAGGTGGCCGTCTGCACCATGAAGCGCGCACTCAGCAGACAGGGCAGCGCACGCAAGGCTCCCACCAGGGCCGACATGCAACTGGGCTACACCGCCAAGGACGGACTGGAGCCCGTCTACTACGTCTTCAACAATGCCTCGGGCGGATTCGTCATCGTAGGGGCAGATGCACGCATGGCCGACGTGCTGGGATACACCACACAAGGCACCTTCGACTACAACCATGCCCCCGACAACCTGAAGTGGTGGCTCAGCCAGTATGAGGCGCAGCCCGAGGGCGAGCAGACCACCACACCAGACCCCTCATCACCCCGCTTTGTGGCCCACGAGCGCGTCACCGCACCACGACACGACGTGGCACCCCTGCTCAAGACGCTGTGGAACCAGGATGCTCCCTACAACAGCGAGATACCCCACTTTGAGAATCTCGCCACAGGATGTGTCAGCACGGCCACAAGCCAGATAATGAAGTACTACAGCCACCCCGTCAAGGGCAAGGGCTCCTACGAATACGACCTCATGAGCGGTCTGGACACCTACACCTTCGGGGCCAACTTCGGCGAGACGACCTACGAATGGGACAAGATGCTCAACAGCTATGCTTCGACCTACACCGCCGCTCAGGCCAAGGCCGTGGGCACACTGATGTATCACGTGGCCGTGGCCTGCAACACAAGCTTCGGATACATCTCGCAGGGAGGTTCGCAGGCCAGCATCAACGCGGCCTGCATCGCCATGACCAGCTATTTCGACTACGACAAGAGCATGATCCGCGAGTACCGCGAATACTACTCCGACCAGGACTGGGAGGAGATGATATACACCGAACTGGCTGAGGGACGACCCATACTCTATGGCGGTCACTCGGAGAATTCCTCGCACGCCTTCGTATGCCACGGCTACAGCAAGGACGACAACCTCTATGCCATCAACTGGGGATGGGGTGGCCTGTGTGACGGATACTACCGACTGACGGGCACCAAGGCGCTGCAGCCCGAATCGACAGGCATCGGTGCCACCATGACCCGCGAGGGATACTGCAACAGACAGGAGATAGTGCGTGGCATTCGTCCCGACGAGGGGGGCCACTACATCACCCAGATTGCAGCCAAAGACGGCTATGTGATGACCGTGGGCAATGCCGAGAGCGACAAATACATCGACGACCGCACTCAGGCCTCGCAGACCACCCGACTGCGCCTCACACCCAAGAACGTGGGCCATGCCGACGCCACCTTCCACCTGGGCGTGGCGCTGCACAACCTCGTGACGGGCGAGTGGCACTACCAGACCGTGCGCAACAACATCTCGCTCGCTGAGAGCAGCTACTTTGCCTCACCACTCGAGCTGACATTCAATACCCGCACCATGACCGACATCAACGGCACCTACGAGGTCGTACCCGCCCTACAGGACACCTACGGCCAATGGCACCCCATCTACTACAGCGTGGCCCAGACCGTGCCCTACGTCATCATCCGCAACGGCAGTCAGGGCACCATGACCGACATCTCGTTCGCCATCTCTGCCAGCACCATACAGGTGGCCCGTACGGCCAAAATCACCTGCGACAAATACTACATGGGCAGCATCACCTACACCTCGTCAGACCCCTCTGTGGCCACCGTGTCGACCAAGGGTATCGTGACGGGAGTGAGCGAGGGCACTGCCCAGATCACCGTCAGGGGCACCGAGGACGGCGCCTACAGAGCCACCGAGCATACATTCACCGTCAATGTGGTGCCCACCACCAAGCAGCCCCTCAGCGTGGAGGCCGAGAGCAACACTCTGGACGTAGGCCAGACCACCTCGCTCATCCTCCCCAGCGACTACACCGGCAATGCCACCTACAGTTCGTCGGACAACAGCGTGGTGAGCGTGTCGACCAAGGGCCTGGTGCGCGCCCTCAAGAGCGGCGAGGCCACTATATATATTAATGGTGACGCCACCACCACCTATCAGGCCACACTCTATGCCCTGCGCATCTACGTCAGCGAGAGCGTGCCCGCAGTCGATGGTTTCGGATTTGAGTACATACCCACCGTGGGCGACAACAATGTGGCCACGACCGACAACATCACGCTGGTGACCAACGTCAAGAACACCAGTGCGGAGACCGTATCGCCCGCCGTGGTATACTACGAACTGGAGTGCGACAACTACGTGGTGCGCGGCTACCGCGGCTACACCGCCATGGGCAGCGGCGCCACAGCCGAGATACGCTTCGACTTCGCTCCCTACACCGCCCTGCTCACACCCGGACATACCTACAAGGTGCGCTTCTACCTCGACGAGGCTTACACACAGCCCATGAATGTGCCCGAGATCAGCTTCCTCTACACCCAGAGCGAGACCATCACCTACACCCAGCACCCCAAGGCATGGGGCACCCTGAGCCTGCCCTTCAATGCCTCGCTGCCCGAGGGTCTGAAGGCCTATGAGGCCATGGGCTACGCTGACGGCGAGGTGGTGTTGCGCGAGGTGATGTCCGTGATGCGTGGCCGCCCCGTGCTGCTCTGTGGCCAGGAGGGCACCTACACCTTCAGCGGCACCATAGCCGCCTCTGCCCCCACCACATGGGGCCTGCTCACAGGCGTCTACACCCCCACCCCACTCGAGGCCGGCACCTACACCCTGCGCCCACAGTCCGACCTTGGCTTCTATCTCGCACAGGATGCCACCACCCTGTCGCCCTACGAGGCCTACCTCACCCTGCCCGAGGGCTCATACCCCACCCGTCTGGCCCTCCCCACCCTCGGTGGCGAGAGTGTACCCGTAACGGCTCCCAAGGCCCTCACGCAGCCTGAGGCCATCTACAGCCTCAGTGGCATTCGTCTCAAGGCTCCCCAGAAGGGCATCAACATCATAGGAGGCAAGAAGGTGGTGAAGTAAGCCACCCCCTCCCATACATAACAAAACCGCCGCTGATTGCACCATCCCGGTCAATCAGCGGCGGTCGCTGTATACATACGACCATGGTCATATGGGGTGAATGACTATGGTAATATGAGGTTACTCTGAACCATTACCCGGAATCCTGCGAGAAAACATGGGTTTTTGAGTTAGTGGGTAACTCTATTATAGTTAGTGGGTAACTCTATTATAGTTAGTGGGTAACTCCAATAGAGTTAGTGGGTAACTCTATTATAGTTAGTGGGTAACTCCAATAGAGTTAGTGGGTAACTCTATTATAGTTAGTGGGTAACTCTATTATAGTTAGTGGG
>CALZKW010000189.1 GCA_945788095.1 uncultured Prevotellaceae bacterium
CTGACATGACAAAATCCTGAGCAACTTTTTGTTGCTCAGGTGCTTAAAAAGTATAGTTTAAAATGGTTTTGCGGAATTAAGGTAGAATATGACTAACAGATTCCTTTCTTATTTGTTACTGCTGTCAATCGGATGGGGCAGTGCTTCGGCACAAACCATTCGTCTGAGCGCAAATGCTACGGGTAAGCAGTTCGACGGCATTGGAGCCGTCAATGGTGGTGGTGCCACCTCCGTCCTCCTCAAGGACTATCCCGAACCTCAGCGCTCGCAGATTATGGACATGGTCTATAAGCCTATGTTTGGTGCCAGCGTCAGCACCATCCTCGTCGAGGTGCCAGGTGACGGCAACAGCACGCAGGGCTCCATGCCATCGCACGCCCACGAGCGCAACGACGCCAACTTTATGCGTGGCTATATGTGGTGGGTGATGCAGGAGGCCAAGTGCCGCAATGCCGGCCTCTCGCTCGACGCCACCGCGTGGAGCGCCCCCGCCTGGGTCGGCAACTTCTGGAGCGACGACATGGTGGACTACTACATCGCCTGGCTTCAGGGACTGCGTCAGGTGCACGGTCTCGAACTCGATGCCCTCGGTTGTCACAACGAAAAGGGGTGGAACGCCGACTTCGCCAAGCACCTGCGCAGAGCCATGAACGAGCGCGGCTTCCGCGATGTCAAGCTACACGGCTTCGGCAACTGGGGCGGTCAGAAGATGGACTTTCTTAAGCGGATGCAGGAGGATCCGGAACTAAGGGATGCCCTCGATGCCGTCTGCGCCCACACGTTCAGCGAAACACAACTTACCCCAGAGCAACGCAAGATGGCAGAAGACATGGGCAAACCCATTTGGAACAGCGAGGACCACGTGTATTTGCCGGGCTTTGATTGCCTCATCAGCATCGTCCATTGCTTCAACCAAAACTACATCATCAGCGGAGCAACCAAGGTCATCAACTGGTACGACATCGGCGCTACCTATCCCATGGAGCCCTACAGCAAGGAACCACCGATGTTGCTGGCGCAGGAGCCGTGGAGCGGACACTACACGGTGCGCGAGGCTCTCTGGGGTTATGCCCATTACGGTCAGTTCACGCGTGTAGGCTGGCACTACATAGACGATGGCTGCATGAACCTGCCTGGCGGAGGTTCGATGGTGACGATGCGCGACCCGCAGACGGGCGACTACAGCATCATTGCTGAAACGAAAGGGGCGAAGAAATCACAGAAGATTAAAATAGAGGTGGCCGACGGACTTGCTACTGGCAAACTCTGCGTATGGTATAGCGACTCGCTGCAACAGTTCGTGCGCCTGAAGGACATCACTCCCAAGGGTGGCAGTTTCTCCTTTACACTGAAACCCAATGCCGTCTATTCCCTATCCACTACCACGGGGCAGCAGAAAGGCTCCTTCGCCGACATTCCCGCCTCCAAACCCTTCCCCATCCCCTACGAGGACGACTTCGAGCAGTACAGGAATCCTTCGGAGTGGGGTTATCTTCCACACTATTTGGCAGACCTGATTGGGTGCTATGAACTAAAGCCAGCACCCTCACGTGATGGCCTTTGCCTCCGCCAAACCGTTGGTTCCCACACCCTCAGCTGGGCACCCGAATGGCACCACTACACCATCCTGGGCGATGCCGACTGGCAGGACTACGAAGTCAGTGCCGACGTATATCTGAATCCCGGCGACGAGGCCGGAGTGATGGGTCGTCTCTGCGACGTGGGTTCTGGCTATGGCATCTGGGCCAAGGGTTACTATCTGAAGATGGACGACAAAGGGAAGGTGACGCTCATCCTCACCCGCGGAAAGCTCGACAAGAAAGAACTCATTGGCGACAAGGAACAGCAAGCCCTCATCCTCGCCCGTAAGGACGTGGAGATTGGTGGCGAATACACGTTGGCCGAAGCTGTGGTATCCGGCGTAGCCGCCTGCCTGTGGTACAACCTCAAGTTGCGCTTCGATGGTGACCGCATCACGGGTTACGTTGATGGAGCAGAAGTTGTGCAGGCCACCTCCGACCACTACGGCCGAGGCATGGCAGGGCTCATAGCTCCCCTGCACGAGCGCACCGTCTCTACCCCCTATTTTGACAATCTTCACATCACCCCGTTCGGCCGCACACAGGCTAATGCGACGGCAATTCCTGTCATCCGACCCCTGTATTCCTCGCCGTGGCAACCGTGACTATGCGCGCGATAACGTGAAATAATAATCATAAAATGCCCTCACCGAGTGCGGCTATCAAAACATACCGGATCCCACGTGGTGGACACGTGTACTGAAGCCTCAGATTGAAAAATATCCCCTCTGCTACTTCCTCGTGTGGCGTAATGCTGACCAGCACCAGTACTTCGCACCTGCGCTGGAAACCAAGGATGCCATGGACTTCGTGAAGATGGTCAAGGACAAGCGGATACTAATGCTTAAGGATGTCATAAAGCAGTAACCTATGATGAATAAGATGTTATATGCGGTGTGCTCGTTGGCACTCGCAGCACTCATGGTTTTTCGCACCTCAAAGGAGGAAGTGCACTCCTTCGTCCAGCAGCGCGACGGGCAGTTCCTCATAGGCCGCCAGCCCTATAAGTTTGTCGGCACCAACTTTTGGTATGGCGCCATCCTTGGATCGGAGGGACAAGGGGGCGACCGCCAGCGTCTGTGCCGCGAGCTCGACAACCTTCATGCACTGGGGCTCGACAACCTGCGGATTCTAGTGTATATAAAAAGTGGGATGCATCACGTAGCATCCCACTTTTTTGCCCCTTTCTTAGAATGGCAAAGTCTCGTCTTTTTTAGCTCCTACAATCTCTGTGGCGAGAGAAAGATAGTCCTCTGCCCCATTGCTTTTGGGGGCAAAGTCGAAGATGCTCATGCACATGGCCGATGCCTTATTGAGATCCTCACACTGGCGGATGGCAGTATGGTAAAGATTGTCGGAGGACTGCGACATCAGCAGATTCTTTATCTGTTTGCTTATGGCCGTGTGCGACTGCTTGGTCAGCAGATAGTGGCCTCTGATGCCCCTGTTGTTGGCAGCTATGATCTGGGTGAGCTTGCGTGCGCCAGCGATGCTGTCCTTGTCTGCTATGGGCACGATGAGCTCGCTGGCCGCCACGATGATGTTGACCAGTATGGCGCCGGATCCAGGAGCTGAGTCGATGAGGACAAAGTCGTATGCGCGCCCTACCCTGTCGATGAATGTCTTTATGTAGTGGGTGGCCTCATTCATGTCCTGTTCTATCTGAAGTTCGATGTTGTGTGCATCCACATCGAGCGAGGTTGACCCGGGTATGATGTGCAGGCGGTCGGACACGACGGCGGGGGTGAACTGGATGTTGTCGTCGTTGAGATAATCGCTTATGTTCGGCACATCTACAGAGGACAAGATGTGGTCAGTGAGATTGGCCTGTGCGTCGCCGTCCACGAGGAGCACCTTCTTGCCCATGGAGGCGAGGGCAGCACCGAGATTGTGAGTGGTCATGGTCTTCCCCACTCCACCCTTATGGTTGACTATAGCTATTACTTTCATGTCACTCGTTGGTGTTTGGAGTCATGTACTCTTTGATGAGTGCCTCGCCTATCAACTCTTTCATGCTTTTCTTCTCTCGCTTCATTATCATCTTGAGTTCTTGCAGCAGAGTTTCGGGCAATTGCACCGAAATGGTCTTCTCTTTGACACCGTCGATGAGCTGCCTTCGGGGTCTTCCCCAGGCGGATGACGACTTGTTTTCTTCGCTGGTGTCGTCGGTTCTTGTGGTGTCAGGAGCTACAATAGGAGCTGTATGGAGAGGCTCCACTGTTGACGAACCGAGGTAGTTTACTTGTTTTGTGGGTTTCTTTATAGCCATGGTATAAGGATGTTGAAATTTTGGTTTATGTGTGCAAAGGTAGTGAGTTTCTATCAGTTAGACAAACATTTTTGGATTTAATTTTAAAAATTGACTCTTTAAGCAAGGGAGGAGAATAATTTTTATATAATATATAAGAATATTATTATATAAGAAGTTTCTTATTTAAT
>CALZKW010000190.1 GCA_945788095.1 uncultured Prevotellaceae bacterium
AGGAGGAGAATATCTGATGCGCGGCTACGAATAAATAGCGAACACCTGGACCGCCAACAGAGACATTCGCCTTCCAGGCGATTGTATCGACAACGAAATTTGCATTGCTTATGTCAACTTATGGTCAGCTATACTCATATCACTTCGTGCCTTCGTGTGATTAATATTTTTCCGTTCGTTCCGTTGTTAAACCATCCCCGCAACTCCCCCATAAACTCCAATTTGCATACTTCGATCCTCCAGATTTTTCTCATTTTTCATTTATCGGCATGTTTTCTCCCCCCACATTTGTCAGCTACACGAATATGTTGTAACTTCGTGCCCACAATTACACCATATTAAGTATTATGAAGAGTTTACTTATCAAAGACACCACCGTCAGCGAGCGAGCACAAATCGTGCGCGAGGCACTCGGAGCAGGCAGCGACTGCGAGGGTGTAGACTTCACCGACATGTATGACGACTACATCTATGGCCTCAAGGAACTGGCCGACATCAACCGCGAATTTAGCGAGACACATGCCTACACCACCACCGACAGCCGCCCTCAGCAGACCGACATCTGAGGCATTACCCTACAACATCCCCCCACGGCCACTCATGGCCATACCCACACCCCAATGACACAGTTTATCCAACTCATGGGCAAAATGGCGCCCTTTCTGCTGCTGGGATTCCTCCTCGCAGGCCTCATGCATGCCTTTATCCCAGGCAAGTTTTATGCACGCTATCTCGCCAAGCCCAACTTCCGGTCTGTACTCAATGCAGCCCTGCTCGGCATACCACTCCCCCTCTGCTCGTGTGGCGTCATCCCCACTGCCATGTCGCTGCGCCGCGAGGGAGCCTCACGCGGAGCCGTCATATCCTTTCTCATAGCCACACCCCAGACCGGCATCGACTCCATCCTGGCCACCTATGGTCTCATGGGGCTCCCCTTTGCCATCATACGCCCCATAGCAGCCCTGGCCACATCCCTCCTGGGGGGCATGGCCGCGCGCGAGCAACAGACCGCCGTCCCCACCCCCGAGACCACCGACTGCGGCTGTGAGGCAGACACAGCCCCCAGCACACACACCTTCGCAGGCAAGCTCCGCGAAGCGCTACGCTATGGCTTCGTCACCATGATGCAGGACATCGGCAAGTGGCTCATCGTAGGCCTCGCCGTGGCAGCCCTCATCACCATCGCCATCCCCACCGAGTGGTTTGCCGCCTTCCAGTCCAACACCATCGCCTCCATGCTCCTCGTGCTCTGCATCGCCGTGCCCATGTACGTATGCGCCACAGGCAGCATCCCCATAGCCGTAGCCCTCATGCTCAAGGGGCTCACCCCGGGAGCAGCCCTCGTGCTCCTCATGGCCGGCCCCGCCTGCAATGTGGCCACCATACTGGTCATCCGCAAGGCCATGGGCACACGCACCCTCGTCCTCTACCTCCTCTCCATCATCCTCGGTGCCATCCTCTTCGGATGCCTCATCGACTACCTCCAGTACCACGGTCTTGTCGACTTCCTCGGCTCTCTCACCACCAGCCAAGCCGACCATTGCACCCACACCTCATGGCTCGGCTGGATCACCTCGGCCATACTCCTGGCCCTCCTTGCCAACGCCCTCATCATCCATCCCCACCACCATCATCATCACCAGTCAACCCATCAACACACCTCCAACATGCGCACATTCCGTATCCAAGGCATGAACTGCAACCACTGCCGCATGGCCGCCGAGCAGGCCATACTCTCCGTACCCCAAGTATCAGCCGCCCACGTCGACCTCCAGAAGCAGGAGGCCTACGTAGAGGGCTCCGCCCCCACCGACGCCATCGTCGAGGCCGTATCCAAGGCAGGCTTCACCTGCGCCCCCGTGTGAGCCGTGATGCCATCCCTCCCACCACAATCTCCACCGTCAGCCCACGGCCCAACACACAAAAACGCCCCTCTCCCCTTTGATTATTGGGAGAAAACCCTTACATTTGCATTACCAAACAACTACACACTATGTTCGACAATCTCATCACCTTCACAGCATGGCCCATCCTTACGGGCATACTCGTGGGCTATGTGGCCAACAAACTCGTGAGTGGACAGGGCAAGGGATGCTGCATGAACCTCGTCATCGGCGTGGCCGGCAGCTACGTGGGCACCTTCGTGGCCCAGCTCTTCGACGTATCCCTCCTCGGCGCCAGCTATGCCAAGAACTTCGCCTTCTGCGTCATCGGTTCGGCACTCGTGCTGTGGGTGTTCAACAAACTCTTCGGATAAACCATGGGCAAGCGCGAATACATCAAGGCCAACCAAGACTGGCTCGCAGCCAAGTCGCAAGAGGAGGGCGTCATGCCACTCCCCAAGGGCATATACTATAAGGTGGTCCACGAGGGCGACCCCAATGGTCCCACCCCCAATCCCCGCAGCATCGTCACCGTGCACTACACCGGCCGCACCATCAACGGCAAGAAATTCGACAGCAGCCTTGCCGGTCCCCCGGTAGCCTTTCGCTTGCGCGACCTCATCGAGGGCTGGATCATCGCCCTCCAGCGCATGCACCCCGGCGACGAATGGGAGATCTACCTCCCCGCTGAGATGGGCTATGGCCGCTACTCACAGCCAGGCATCCCCGCAGGCTCCACCCTCATATTCACCATCCAGCTCATCGGAGTGGCCTGACACCACCCCACAACAAACAAGATCCCCCTCGCACCAAGAAGGCACGAGGGGGGCAAACACACCAGACCATACATGGAACCCACAATAGCACTCTATCTTGACCGATTCGAGGAGAAGCTACGCAAGCACCTCCTCCGACTCGCCACACAGCGCGAAGCCCTCGACGGCAAACTCCTCGAGAGCCAGGACCTCACCGACTACTGGCTCACCATCGAGGCCGAATACATGGCCGATGCCGTCAGCGAGATAGCCTCCTACCCCACCGTATCCGTAGCCTGGGCCCTCTATATCGGCCTCGCAGCAGCCTACTGCTGGGACGCCGACTGGGACACCTATCGCAATACCCCCTACACCGACTACTACGGCAGCCAGGGCTTCGACAATATGGACGACCACATCGTCCAGGACATCCTTGGCCTCACCCCCCAAAGCGACGAGGCCCGCCAGCTCGTCAGCCTCATACAGACACTCGCACAAGAGACCGTCAGCCTCATACGTCACGAGCAGATAGAGCCACAGTCCCCCATGGCCTTCTATGCATTCTCGCGAGCCTGCCGCGTCATGTTCGCCCTCGGAGTCGCCCTCCAGATGAAGCGCCTCGGCTACTACTACGAGAACATCAACTGACCACCCACCCCCATCCCCCCCACTAAGGCAATGGAGATCCGCCCACTCACCCCATCCGACCGAGAGGCATTCCTGGTCCTGAGCCACCTCATCGCCACCACCCTCAAGAAGCGCACATGGATCACCCCCCTCACCCCTGAGGAGGCCGACCGAATCTTTGGCGACTACACCCACGACCGCCTCCTGGGCCTCTTCATTGCCGACCGACTCGTAGCCACAGCCGGCCTCCTCACCGACACCACCTACTTTGAGCCCGACATGCGCGCCGCCTCCCTCGACCCCCGCGACACCCTCGAGCTCGCCCAGTGCTACGTCCACCCCCGCTACCGAGGAGCAGGCCTCATGCTCATGCTCACCCAGCGCCTCACCCACTGGGCCCGCACCCAAGGCTACGCAGCCATCTATGCCACCACCCACCCCGACAACGCCCCCACCCACCACACCCTCCTCCACGCCGGTTTCGCCCTTCTTGGCGAAGCCAAACGCGACGGCTACCGACGCCTCCGCTACCAATTAATCCTAAAAGACAAATAACACCCCCTCTCTCCCACACACAAACCGTGCGAGGCGATTCATCGCCTCGTCCCCCCGTCTCGCCCCCACCTTCAGCCGCAACCTCAAGATACTCGGCGAACCCCTTGGATGGACCAAAGTTGTTTTTATTTTATGTGGGTTATGACTGTCCTTGCCAAGGATGAGGC
>CALZKW010000191.1 GCA_945788095.1 uncultured Prevotellaceae bacterium
ATCGCGATCAAGAAAGGGTTTTCACTGCAAAATAGTGTCTTGATCGCGATCAAGAATGTGTTTTCACTGCAAAATAGTGTCTTGATCGCGATCAAGATAATGCAAACACAAGGACCGCCCGCCGAGAGATTTGCCCGGTCAGGGCACTACACCGAACGAAGTGAGGTTAGGTGTAGTGCTCTCCCAGCAAATGTCTCGACGGGCGGTCCCTGTGCTATTTGTGCCACCCTATTCGTGACAGTTAATGCAAGAGAAGCATCAATGAAAATTATTGGGTATGAATGGAAAAGAGAATCCCATTAGCGTCATTTACGTGAAATAAACGTCTTCCGTTGTTCTCCCCCAGGAAACTATATCTTCCCCAGTATGCGGTCTATCACCCAGTTGACGCTGGTGGCGCTGAGGGCTGTGGCCGAACAACTACTCTTGCCCTGCAGATGGCGCACCACCTGCTCGATGAGGGGGAGCTGCACATGGGGGGGATTCTCAATCCTGAATTCCTGTCGCCCCTCTGAGGTGTGGAGCGCGATGGGCTCGTAGGTGAACACCGAGAAGCAGATCTGCCCCTTCTCGCCAATGAGTTCGATGCGGTCTGTGCGGGCGCTCTCGTGGGCCACAAAGCACCACGAACCGCTGCCGGGGAGCCCGTCGGGAAACTCGAATATGCCCGACACGGTGTCCTCGGTCTCGTAGAGGTTGCCACGGTTGGTGCTGAAGCCGCTGGCACGGAGGATGGGCCCGAAGATGTCCTGCAGGAGGTCGATCTGGTGGGGCGCCAGGTCGTAGAAGTATCCGCCTCCGGCTATGTCGCGCTGCACACGCCAGGGCAGGTTGTGGGTGTTGTAGTCGAGGTCGCGCGGAGGCACCGCAAAGCGTATCTGCACATTGAGCACACGGCCGATAGCGCCCGACTCGACGAGCTGCTTGACGCGCTGGAAATAGGGCAACTGACGACGGTAGTAGGCCACGAAGCATGGCACCCCGGTCTGGGCAGCCACATGATTGATGCGCTGACAGTCGGCATAACTGGCTGCCAGGGGCTTCTCCACATACACGGGTTTGCCGGCTCGCATGGCCATGATGGCGTATGTGGCATGCGAGGAGGGCGGAGTGGCGATATAGACGGCATTGACAAAGGGGTCGTTGACGAGCTGCTGCGCATCATCATACCATGTGCGGATGCCATGGCGCTCGGCATACGAACGTGCCTTCTCGGCATTGCGGCTCATCACGGCCACCACCTGCGAGCCCTCCACCATATTGAAGGCGGGGCCGCTCTTCTTCTCTGTCACTTCACCGCATCCGATGAAGCCCCATCTGATATTCTTCATTTGCTTGCTTAGTTTTTTTAGGTTGTAGGGGGTAGGTTGTGGGGATAGGTCGGCTTTCAGCCTTTTGAGGATTTAGTCAGAGGGTATTGGCTCAATTAGACCAATTAGACCAATTTGCCTAATTAGCCCTAAAACCCCAAAAGCGAAGCGACCTAAAACCTAAAACCTCGAAATCCAGCACTGCTGCATGCGCTCGCGGAGCTTAGCCTCCTGAGCATTGCCCTGCGGATACCACAGACGCGTGTGCTGGAGTTCGTCAGGCAGGTACTGCTGCGCCACGAAGTTGCCCTCGTAGTCGTGGGGATACTTATAGCCATCGTGGTAGCCCAGCTCTGCCATGAGCTGTGTGGGCGCATTGCGTATGTGGAGGGGCACGGGTAGGTTGCCCGTCTTGCGGACCAGCGCCAGGGCATCATTGATGGCCTTGTAGGCCGAGTTGCTCTTGGGCGAGGTGGCGAGATAAATGGTGGCCTCTGCCAGTGGGATGCGCCCCTCGGGCCATCCTATCTTGGTGACGGCATCGAAGGCCGCATTGGCCAGGAGCAGGGCATTGGGATTGGCCAGCCCGATGTCCTCGGAGGCACTGATGACGAGGCGTCGGGCTATGAAGGCGGGGTCCTCGCCACCCTCTATCATGCGGGCCAGATAGTAGATGGCCGCATCGGGATCGCTGCCACGGATGCTCTTGATGAAGGCCGAGATGATGTCGTAGTGCATCTCGCCATCCTTGTCGTAGGCCAGGGGATTCTGCTGCAGACGATCAGTCACAAGGTCGTCAGTAATGACCAGCTGTTCGCCCTTGGTCACAGACTCGGAGAGGAGCTCCAGGATATTGAGCAACTTGCGCCCGTCACCACCACTGTAGCGCAGCAGGGCACCGGTCTCCTGGAGCTGGATGTCCATCTCGCGCAGCACCACGTCCTTGTGGATGACACGGTCGACGAGGCTCAGGAGGTCGTCCTTCTCCAGCGAGCGAAGCACGTAGACCTGGCAGCGGCTCAGCAGCGGACGTATCACCTCAAAGGAGGGATTCTCGGTGGTGGCTCCGATGAGGGTGACGACGCCCTGCTCCACAGCCCCCAGGAGCGAGTCCTGCTGCGACTTGGAGAAGCGGTGTATCTCGTCGATGAAGAGGATGGGACTGGCGGTGTTGAAGAAACGGTTGGCCCGTGCCTTCTCGATGACCTCGCGCACGTCCTTCACACCGCTGGTGACGGCGCTGAGGGTATAGAAGGGGAGGTTGAGCTGATGGGCAATGATGTTGGCCAGGGTAGTCTTGCCCACACCCGGAGGGCCCCAGAGGATAAAGCTGGAAAGTCTGCCAGCCTCCACCATGCGGCGGAGCACAGCCCCCTCGCCCACGAGATGGCGCTGGCCGATATAGTCGTCGAGCGTCGTCGGACGCATTCTTTCTGCTAATGGTTGCACGATGTATTGGTTTGTTTGCTGTTTTCTTGTGAAGCAAAATTACAATTTTTTTTTGAATGGGCAGACTATCTGCAAATAAAATCCTAACTTTGCACGCCATGACACTATCCATACTAATCCCGACCCACAACTATACTTGCTACCGCCTGATACTCGAGTTGCAGCACCAAGCCGAGCGCCTTGGCATCGACTACGAGATCATCCTCGCCGAGGATGGGAGTCGCTCACAAGTGAGCATCATAGCCAACCACAAGGTGGTGGAGCTACCCCACTGCCGCCATCTGATACGGCGCGACAACGTGGGGCGGGCTGAGATACGCAACATACTGGCACGCGAGTCTCAGGGCGAGTGGCTGCTCTATATAGACAGCGATGCAGATGCTGCCGCCAACGCAAACTTCCTGGCTCAATACATGGAGGCCACAAGTGTGGCCCCGGTGGTGTGTGGAGGCTACACAGCCCCTGAGCACTGTCCTTCGCCTGATCACAGGTTGCGCTACTCGTACGAACTGTATTCGGTAGAGAAAAATCGGCTGGAGCGTCGCATGGCCCACCCATACGCCCATTTCTCCACGTTTAGTTTCATCATCCGCCGCGATGTATTCCTGAGTGTCGGCTTCGATGCCTCTATGTGCGAGTATGGCCACGAGGACACCATCTTTGGACTGACACTCAAGGAGCGGGGCATCGCTATCCATCATATCGACAACCCGCTCATCCACCAAGGCATCGACACGAACCGCGAATTCGTGGAAAAAACGGAGATGGCTGTAGCAAACGTGAGGCGACATGCCCACAAAATGGGAGACACAAGCCAACTGCTACAAACGATGAAGCGCATCGAGCGTCTCCACCTGATGTGGGCGCTACGCATAGCGGCGCGCCTCCTGCGCACACCGATACGCAGACGCCTCGTAGAGAGAGGGGATAGCCTGCGATTGCTTGGTATATATAAGGTATTGTGGATGGCAGGAACAGGCAAGGCCAATTCTAAGAAATAACATTCCAAGGCATCGAAACGTCTTGCTCCGTGTGACGCGGCAAGCCCTTCGGAGGGCATAATTGGCCAAAAGACATGACAAGATTTGGCGGATACATAGAATATTCGTAATTTTGCGCAAAATGAAAAACAAATACTTAAACTACAATAGAGCAATGAAACCCTCATGACATAATTTGTAGTCGCCAAAGTTCATGAAAAGGGTTGAC
>CALZKW010000192.1 GCA_945788095.1 uncultured Prevotellaceae bacterium
GATATAGCCGGCCTTGACCATCTGGTCGATCACGACGTTGCGTCGCGACTCACAGGCGGGGTTGACATGGAGGCTGCCGTCCTTAGAGCGCAACACGGGCTTGTATACGGCAGCGTTCTTACACATACCCACGAGTATGGCGGCCTCGCTCAGGGTGAGTCCCTTGGCGTCCTTCTTGCCGAAGTAGGTGCGCGATGCCATGATGACACCGTTGGCATTGTAGAGGAAGTCGTACTGGTTGAAGTACATGGCGATAATCTCCTCCTTGGTATATATGCGCTCCAGCTGGATGGCTATGAGCCACTCCATGGGCTTCTCGAAGAGTCGCTGCATGGTAGTCTTCGACTTGCTGCCCTCGGCATTGGTGTATACCTGCTTGGCCAGCTGCTGTGTGATGGTACTACCGCCACCTGCGCTCTTCTGCTTCATCACTCCGCGCTTGACGATGGCACGTGTCAGAGCACGATAGTCGATGCCCGAATGCTCATAGAATCGGACGTCCTCGGTAGCCACCAATGCCATGATGAGGTAGGGGCTGAGGTCCTGATAGGAAGCATACGAGCGGTTTGAACTGGCCAGACTCCAGTCGCCAATCTTGTCGCCGTTGCAGTCGTAAAGGTGAGATGCATATCGGTTGACAGGGTTTTGCAAGGCAGCCAGATCGGGCATGTCGCCGATATAGCCGTTTGTCACACCGAAGAAGAGTGCTGCGAGGGTGCCTAAGACTGTGAGGAGCACGATCCACAGCGAAATAACTATTTTCTTGCGAATCTTTTTCATTATTGTTAATGGCAATAGTTTTCGCAAAGTTAATCAAATCTTGTATATCTGACAAACGTATCCAAAAAAAGTTGATGAAAAGTTAGAAGTGCTACACATATATTAAATAAAATACCTAACTTTGAACATCGAAATTCTAACACCCCGAAATATGCAAGCGAAAGAGAACCGTAGTTTGGTGACCATAGCCAATCATTCGCGTGAGAAGATTGAATATCTGCTCGAGATGGCCCAGGAGTTTGAGCGCCATCCCAACCGCCATCTGCTTGATGGCAAAGTAGTAGCTACCCTGTTTTTCGAGCCCAGCACCCGTACACGCCTCAGCTTTGAGACGGCAGCCAACCGCCTCGGTGCACGTGTCATCGGTTTTGCTGATCCTAAGGTGACAAGTGGTACCAAGGGCGAAACGCTCAAGGACACCATCATGATGGTCAGCAATTATGCCGACATCATCGTCATGCGCCACTATCTCGAGGGTGCTGCCCGCTATGCCAGTGAGGTAGCTCCTGTGCCCATCGTCAATGCCGGCGATGGTGCTAATCAGCATCCCTCACAGACGATGCTCGATTTGTATTCTATCTACAAGACCCAGGGCACTCTCGACAACCTCAATATATATATGGTGGGCGACCTTAAGTATGGACGCACCGTTCACTCGCTCCTTACTGCCATGCGCCATTTCAATCCCACCTTCCACTTCATTGCCCCCGACGAGCTGGCTATGCCCCAGCTATACAAGGACTACTGCCGCGACCATGGCATCAAGTATGTGGAGCACCAGGACTTCAATGAGGATGTCATTGCAGATGCAGATATTCTCTATATGACACGTGTGCAGCGCGAGCGATTCACAGACCTTATGGAGTATGAGCGCGTCAAGGACCGCTACCTGCTCAAGCTTAACATGCTGGGTAAGGCTCGCGACAACATGCGTATCCTCCACCCACTGCCCCGTGTCAATGAGATAGAATACTCTATCGACGATGATCCACATGCATACTACTTCGAGCAGGCCCACAACGGACTCTTTGCCCGTCAGGCTCTCATCTGCGATGCTCTTGGCATCACGCTCGACGAGATCAAGGCTGATACATCCATCATCAAGTAAATCTTCGCAAAGCTATGAATAAGAAAGAATTATTGGTGTCGGCCATTGAGAACGGCACTGTTATAGACCATATTCCCTCCGACACACTCTTCGATGTGGTCAATCTGCTCCACCTCGACACGATGACTACTGCTGTGACCATCGGTTACAACCTCCAGAGTCATGAAATGGGCAAGAAGAGCATCATCAAGATAGCCGACAAGTTCTTCACAGATGAGGAGCTCAATCAGCTTGCTGTAGTCTGTCCCAACGTGACACTCTGCATCATCCGCAACTATGAGATTGTAGAGAAGAAGACTGTGACACTGCCCGATGAACTGATTGGTATCGTCAAGTGTCCCAACCCCAAGTGTATCACCAACAATGAGCCTATGCGCTCACGCTTCAGCTTGATCAACAGAGAGGAGAGTATCCTCTGCTGCGACTACTGCAACACACGCGTCAATCGCGAGGATGTGAAAATCTGATTTTTGCGTCCTCTCTATAAGCATCTCACAACCTAAAAACTACAAATATGCAAAGAGACACAGAAATATTCAACCTGATCGAACAGGAACATCAGCGTCAGGCTCGCGGTATCGAACTTATCGCCAGTGAGAATTCAGTATCTTCACAGGTCATGGAGGCCATGGGCTCATGCCTTACCAACAAATATGCCGAGGGCTACCCTGGCAAGCGCTACTATGGCGGATGTGAGGTGGTCGACAAGGTGGAAACTCTTGCCATCGAGCGCGTATGCAAGCTCTTTGGTGCTGAGTATGCCAACGTGCAGCCTCACTCGGGTGCACAGGCCAATGCAGCTGTCTTCCTGGCTTGTCTCAATGCCGGCGACACTTTCATGGGTCTTAACCTCGACCACGGTGGTCACCTTAGCCATGGTTCGCTGGTTAATACGAGCGGTATCCTGTATCGTCCCGTAGGCTACAATCTCAACAAGGAGACAGGACGTGTGGACTATGACGAGATGGAGCGTTTGGCCCTCGAGCACAAGCCCAAGCTCATTGTGGGTGGTGGTAGTGCTTACAGCCGCGAGTGGGACTATAAGCGCATGCGTGAGATTGCTGATAAGGTAGGTGCTATCCTCATGATTGATATGGCTCACCCTGCGGGTCTCATCGCAGCTGGTCTGCTCGACAATCCCGTGAAGTATGCCCACATCGTGACAAGTACCACACACAAGACCCTGCGCGGTCCTCGTGGTGGTGTCATCCTCATGGGTAAGGACTTCCCCAATCCTTGGGGCAAGAAGACTCCTAAGGGCGAGGTGAAGATGATGAGTCAGCTGCTTAATAGTGCTGTATTCCCCGGTGTGCAGGGTGGACCTCTGGAGCATGTCATTGCAGCCAAGGCTGTAGCCTTCGGCGAGGCTCTTACTCCTGAGTTCCGCGAGTGGGCTGCTCAGGTAAAGAAGAATGCTGCCGTATTGGCTGATGAGCTCACTAAGCGTGGCTTTACCATCGTCAGCGGTGGTACCGACAATCACTCTATGCTTGTCGATCTGCGTAGCAAGTATCCCGAACTGACTGGTAAGGTGGCAGAGAAGGCTCTCGTTGCTGCCGACTTGACTGTCAACAAGAATATGGTGCCATTCGATTCGCGCAGCGCTTTCCAGACCAGTGGCATTCGTCTGGGTTCGCCTGCCATCACCTCGCGTGGTGCCAAGGAGGATCTTATGGTCAAGATTGCAGCATGGATTGAGCGTGTACTCGATAATCCCGAGAGCGAGGAGGTCATTGCAGCAGTACGCGGTGAGGTAAACGAAACGATGAAGGATTATCCCATGTTTGCATACTAAGTAAGAATAGCATCATAGATACCAATGTAAGAGGGTGTGTCAGGTTACTTTGACACACCCTCTTGTCATTAGTTTCCCCGGGGCATGGGATAGATGGTATGCCCTGATATGGAAAGGAGGTATCGTGAATAGCACGTATGGGGAGCAATCGATAAATCCAACTCACCGGGAATAACCGGTGTTCAAACTAGATTGACAAAATCTATGAACGAAAATCTTTATCGGGACATTTGTATTTTGACCGCAAAAACCTTAACACCTTAACACC
>CALZKW010000193.1 GCA_945788095.1 uncultured Prevotellaceae bacterium
TCACTTCGTGCCTTCGTGTGATTTATATTTTTCCGTTCGTTCCGTTGTTAAACCACCCTCCATCTCCCCGAAAAACTCCCAATTTCTGTTTGTGTTACCTCCCCCATTCGCATACAAAAGCACCGAGCGGAAGAGGCTGGCTCGCTTGGGGCTCAGGCTCTTCCGCTCGATGGGGCCATGTGTTGCTTTGCCATGCCACGAGGGTATGTCGTAGCAACTCGGTATGTCTAATTATATGTTTACCTCCTTGTTTGCATTCCAACTTGTGTTGATGCTGACGGAATAGGCTGGTTCGCCAGAGAACCATCTGCCGCTCACCTTGGTCACGGTGTTGACATGCATGGGTATATTGTCTGCGCTGCGTGAACCAACGGTGTTGCCATTTGCATCTGTCAGGGTAAGGCACACGTTTTTGCTGAAGTCTTCGGTGAGACTGGGGCAGAATGTCATGATGCTAATCAATGATTTCGTCTTTCCTATGAAACTGGCGGGCACATCCACGTGGTAGGCAGTGGATGATGGTGTGATGCCGATGAATGAGGTGTTGAACGCCTTCGTACGGTCGCTCACCACAATTTCGGCTCCTGTCACTCCCTCGGGAATGGCGTCGAGGACTTCGAATAGAACCTTGGCTACAATACGGTCTACGGTGACCTCCTGTGCTGTGGTGTTGTGCGTAACATCGAGCGTATAGGTGTTTGCAAAGCAATCGTGTACCTTGTCACCCTTCGATGCGAATGACACTACCTTGCCATTGGAGATGGCTGCGGTGAGAGTATCCGCGCTGACTACTGTCGTTATGGTGTGGCTACCCACAGGGAGTGTAAGCGTGTAGGTGCCAAATTCATTCTCCGAAGATGCCTGCGCCTTCATGAGCTCGCCGTCTACAAGTGCGTAGACATTCTTTGCACGTGCCTCAGCCAGGGTGGCTTTCGTGATGTCTTCCATAGATATCATCAAGGGGCAATCCACCTGGAAGGTTACCTCCACTTTGTCTGCAGTTGTAGTTGGTTCTACAGTCTCGCTTGTACATGCTGCCATTGCGCATGCAAGGATTGTGGGAATGATGAGTTTTTTCATAATGTTGTTGATTTGATGGTTTGTACTACAAATATATACAAAACCTTTCAATTATTAACCATATAGCGTAACCTTTCTGTATATAATGTGCAAAATTGTTGTTTTTTACCCCAATAACGGCTGTTTTTGGTGGTCGAAATAGCTCCTTTGGGTGGACTCATAGAGAATAGCCTGCATTTGCAAATTATGGTTTAGCGGGGAGATTGGGGAACAACGGAACGAACGGAAAAAATAAAATTGAAACAAAAACGGGCATGAATTATATGAATAATAAATGGGAATGCCGCAACAGGACAATCGTCCCTATAACTTCCTTTTAACTTCCCTTTTACTCCCTTTTTTACTTCAAGCCCCGGAGGGGAGTTCTCCCCCATAAACTCCAATTTATCCTAAAACCAAAGGGTGGGACAGAGCAAATAGTCTCTGTCCCACCCTTTGTGGCGTTGTGGACTAACAGTTATTTCTTGAGCACGACATCAGCCTGGGCGGTGATCTCGGCCGGGGGGGACGCGGCGGCTACCATGCGGACCACCTCTTGGATGGAGGCTACGTTGAAGTGGATGGTGTAGATGTCGCCCACCTGGGTGGGGGTGGTGAAGATGCCACCCTCCACACTCCTCTGCACCTGACGGCCCTGGGCATCGAATACCTTGACCTCGTCGCCGGGCTGAGCCAGACCGCGGATACTGAGGGGAGCACCCGAACCGGAGGTGATGCGGGCCTCCACGATGTGGCGCGCACCGGTGCAGTCCCACTCGATGTCGACGGTGAAGTTGCCCTGGGCCTTGAGACCACGCACGTGCCCCTTGCTCCATGCCGTGGGCAGGGCGGGCAGGAGTGTGATGACGTCGTCGTAGCTCTGCAAGAGCATCTCGGCGATGCCGCTGGTGCAACCGTAGTTGCCGTCGATCTGGAAGGGCGAGTGGGCATCAAAGAGATTGTAGTAGCATCCGCCCTGGCCACCCATGGCGATGACGTAGCTGGTGGAGTGGCGCAGAGCCTGCGAGAGGTAGCTGCGGGCATTGTCACCCTGGAGCAGACGGGCATAGACGTTGGTCTGCCAGCCCATCGACCATCCGGTGACATCGCCGTTGCGGGCCAGGATGCCATTCTTGGCTGCCTCAAATCGGGCCTCACCCTCATCGCTGGTGTCGTAGGCACTGATCTGGGCAAAGGGATAGACGCACATGAGATGCGAGAGGTGGCGGTGTGTGGGGTCAGTGAGCGGACTGTGGAGCCACTCGGAGATGCAGGGCCGGTCGGTGTACTGCGTGCCGCCTCGCGACCACGAATAGTTCTCGATGTGGATGCCCTTGTCGAAGGTAGCGAAGAAGGCCTTGAGATTGTCGATGTCGGTCTGGTTCACGGGCGACTCTGCGCCGAGCACCTCGTGGGCAGCCAGGGTGTTGGCAATGGCCTCGCTGGCCGTCTGCTGCGCAAAGGCGTTGGGGCCCTGCACACCATGCTCGGGGCTCCACTCGCCGAGGATGACCATTGGGAGTGTGCCTGCACGCTTGTTGCTCGTGGTGTCGCTCTTGGCAATGGACATCGTGTACTGGCAGTTGGCCATCATCACAGGCAGGGCACGCTTGAGGAAGTCGCGGTCGCGAGAGTACTGATAGTAGCGCCACAGGTGACTGACATACCACGAGCCGAGGGTCTTCATACGTCCGTTTTCCCAAGTACTGGTACCACCGAAGATATTGTTTTCGCAGGCCACGGTCCATCCATTGGTAGCCGTATTGCCCAGATTGTTGGCCAGGGCCTTCCAGGGCGACGAGGGAGCCGAGGCGAGGTCGATGATGTGATTGACAAAGGGCAGGTGCATCTCCGAGAGGTTGGTGGGATCTGCGGGCCAGTAGTTCATCTCCACGTTGATATCTGCATGGATGTCACAGTGCCAGAAGGGGGTGTTCGAACGGTCGTTCCAGATGCCCTGCAGGTTGCTGGGGGCATGGATGGTGGGATCATTGTTGGCAGCGATGGTCATGTAGCGGCCATACTGGAAGTAGAGGGTCTCGAGGAAGAGGCCGTCGGCCGTGGTCCTGTTGGCGGCCGAGGCGTTGTAGTATTTGATAAGATCCTCGGTGGTCATGTCCGACGAGCCTCCGATGTTGAGGTCCACGCGTCCCATGAGGCGGCGGTAGTCGGCCACATTGTCGGCCAGCAGAGCGTCGTAGCCCTTGGCCATGGCCGCTGTGATGCGCTGGCGGACCTTGGTCTGGAGGTCGGCCATCGTCTCGCCGCTGGTGCATCCGCTGCGGGTGGCATCATAGTCGGTGGCTGCGGCCTGGATGACATGGGCCCATGTGGCGCCGGTGACCTTGATGCCCTCGGCAGTCTGGACAACGTGGCCGTCGCTCTCCACCTCGAAGGCGGTGTGGTAGGTGATGGTCTGGTGCTTCTTGCCAAAGCTGGCACCGGTGGCGGTGTAGGTCACAGCGGTCCCCACCACGGCATCGGGCACGAAGGCAAAGCAGAGCGAGAGGCGGTCGGTGCCCTCTGCCTCATAGCGTGCCACCATGACGCGGTCGGGGGCCGACGTGAAGTAGCGGCGGCGATAGTGGGTCTGGCGGTCGGCGCTCTTGTAGTTGACACCACCCACGCCATCCATGATGTCGAGGTAGCGCTGGTAGTCGCGCACGGGCAGACTCTCATCGCGGGTCGAGAAGGCACCGCTGAGATCGCTCACCAGGATCGCATGTGTTGTGTATGCTTGTCCGAGGGTGCCACTACGTTCGGTACCCCCGGTTATAGAAATATCGCCTTTCAGGCGATTGTATCGACAACGAAATTTACATTGCTTATGTCAACTTATGGACAGCTATACTCATATCACTTCGT
>CALZKW010000194.1 GCA_945788095.1 uncultured Prevotellaceae bacterium
GTTCGCTATTTATTCGTAGCCGCGCATTGTAGGTTATTTTTAACAACAGAACGAATGGAAGAATTATTTCTGTTTGTTCCGTTGTTCCTCAATCTCCCCCATAAACCATAATTTGAATGGAGGTCGTCCCCCGTGGGGCGTGTTATGTGATTTCCGCAACAAGCCATTCGTCCCTATAACTTCCTTTTAACTTCCTTATAACTTCCCTATAACTTCCCTTTTTAACTTCTTGTCCCAAAGGGGCGTCACCAAACACAAGAAGGCCACGGATATCTCCTGTGTGATTAGGAAATATCCGCGGCCTTTGTTTATTGCCTATGATGTCTTTCTCCCTTGGTAGAGGTATGCCAGCTTTACTTTACGTCCGAGAAGAAGTAGAAGAAGAGTGCCAGCACGGTCATCAGACCGACGTAGCAGAGCCCCTTGAGTAAGGTCTCTCCGGGGCGGTGCTTGTTGTAGCCCACCACCGACTCGAGGATGGCAAAACCGGCCATGGCCAAGAAGAGCTTGGTGAGGGCAGTCTTGATGTCTGCCTCGCTCTCGAAGCGGACGAAGTTGGGCAGGATGAATGCCATGACCACAGTGGCCAGCAGTCCAAACTTTGCAACGATGTTGAAGAATGCGTTACCTACTATCTTAAAGGGTATTCTGATGCGTTTGCTCATAATTAAGATGTTAGTTTCCTTATTCCGTTAAAAGTTGTGTGTGACTATTTTGCTGCCATACGGACACGCTATCCTTGGCTGCGTATCTATATGCAATCCTATTGACTATCTGCTCGTTTTGGATACGTATGCTTTGCAGACGTGTCTATGCTGCGTATAATCCGCGACAAATATAAGGAATTATTACAAATTCCCATCTATGTTAACACATTTTAACCAATTACCAGCAAAGTTACGCAAAATTCCCCTTACCCTACATGCGGTGGTAAGGGGAATGTGAATAAATATACGATAAGTGGTGGATGGGGGAGGGATGATTCTAACTCCTTGAGGTATACTTTGCCATGGCCTTGCGGAACTCCCAGTAGAAGAGCAGACCGGCGGTGGTCAGTCCGAAGGGGAAACCCCACCAGATGCCTTTGGCTCCGGCATGGAGGGGGAAGGCGAAGAGGTAGCTGAGGGGGATGCTCACCACGATGTAGGCCACGAAGGCATGCACCATCATGCTGCGCACACGGGCCATGCCGCGGAGCACGTTGGCAAAGGTGATCTGCAGACAGTCGCCTGCCTGATAGAAGATAAAGGGCACCAGGAGGGTGACCACCACGGCCTGTACCTCATGGCTGGTGGTGAAGAAGCCGGTCAGCGGACCCACATTGACGATGATGGCCGTGGTGATGGTGATGATGCAGACCATGCCTATGCCGTAGGTGGTGTAGGCGATGCGCTCCACCTCGTGCCATTTGCCCTGACCGCTGTGCTGGCTCACCAGGATGGCTCCGGCTGCTCCGATGCCGTAGACCACCATGAAGCAGAGCATGGCTATGGTGCTCATCACCTGGTGGGCAGCGATGGCCGAGGCGCCTATCCACCCCATGAAGATGCCGCAGACATTGAATGAGGCCGTCTCGAGGCATAGCTGCAGGGAGATGGGCAGACCGATGGCCCACATGTGGCGCAGACCGCTCCACGAGATGCGCGAGGGGCTGCTCACGGCCTTGTGGAAGCGCTTGCCTCCCCACACGATGGCTGCCATGGCGATGGCCATGAAGATGCGGCTTACGAGTGTGGCCAGACCGGCTCCAAAGAGTCCGAGGGCGGGGATGTGGAGGGGCCGTAGACCGAAGATGAGGAGCACGTTGAGCAGGATGTTGATCACATTGGACGCCAGCATCACCCACATGGACTGACGTGTGTGGCCCAGTGCGTCGGCAAACTGCTTGAGCGTGTTGAAGACGGTGACGAAGGGCAGCGAGAGGAGCAGGGTGAGGAAGTAGGGACGGGCCAGGGGTAGCAGGTGGGCGGGTTGGCGCATCACCTCGAGGTGCATGTAGAGCCACGTGAGGGGTAGCATGACGGCCACGGTGGTGATGAGTCCCACTGTGAGGCTCTCGCGCAGGGTGCGCGATGTGCCCTCCATGTCGCCTCGCCCAAAGCATGCTCCGGCCACGGGCGTGGTGCTGTAGGCAATGCCCAGGAGAAAGAAGGTGACGATATTGAAGATGGTGCTCACGAAGCCTGCTGCCGACAGACTGTCCGTGCCATAGTGGCCCACCATGGCGGTGTCGGCAAACTGCTGCACAATAATGCCCATCTGTCCGATGATGAGTGGTATGCTCAGTCGGAGGATGGGCATGATGTAGGATGTCTTGCGCATGTGGTTACTCATGTGCGAGCAGTTCTTCGAGGAATTCTGCAGCATCCGACACACAGAGGGCACATTCGCGTAGCACCTTGCCCGTGCCCACGCCCTTAAGCTGGCGGCATTGGGTGGCTCCGTTGCGCTCCTGGAATTTGTCCATCATCAGTCGCATACCCTTGGCTCCCTTGGCCTTGTCCTTGATGTGCATGCCGTAGACCACGCCAGCTCCCACGAGTGCACCGCAGGTGCCCTCCATGTTGCCGCATCCTGATCCGAAGCAGTTGCCCAGGTGCTTGATACTCTCTTCGTCCATTCCTGCAAAGTCGTGATAGGTGCACATCACGGCCTGTGCGCAGTTCATGCAGCTCTTCTTCTCTGCTGCGATATGTGTTCTTGTTTCCATATTTTATTTTAAGAAGTTATTCAGAAGTTATAGGGAAGTTATTTGGAAGTTATTCGGAAGTTATAGGGAAGTAATAAGGACGTTTGTCTTGTTGCGGTCAGCGGTCAGATTTGCAGGAGTAATGTCCCTTTAACTCCCCTTAATTACCCTTTAACTCCCCTTAATGTATTACTCTTCAATTTCCTTTCTACTCCCCTTATTGGCCCTTTTGTACCCTTTAGTTACCTTTTTGCGGCGTCGGCGCTGTTTAGCTTTGGACTTCTTGGTTTCCTTGGGCTGCTCCTTGGGTGGCTCCTTGGTGGAGGCCTTCTGAAGGCGTGCCTTTTCGGCCTTGAGGTTGTCCTTGGCTATCTGTATGTAGGGCTCCACGTAGGGCCATGCGCCCACCTTGCGGATGAGGGCTATAGCCTTGTCCTTGTGGCGGAGCGAGAGGATGGACTCCAGTTCGTTGGTCATGCGTCGTGTGGTGGCCTCGGCCATGATGTCCACGTTGCGCTTCATGGCCTCGATGAGTTTGGGCTCGAGCGTCCAGCCAAAGCGTACTGCGAAGCGGATGCAGCGAAGGATGTGCATGGCATTGTCGCGCAGCGAGATGTCGGGCAGGTTGGGAGTGCGTATTATCTGGTTCTCAATGTCGTGCATGCCCCTTCCTGTGGGGTCCACGAGTTGTCCGGTAGAGATATTGATGAAGAGGCTGTTGATGGTCAGGTCTCTGCACCCAGCGTCCTCCACGAGGTTGCCGTAGTTGTCCTCCGGGTGTGGATTCTCCTCGTAGGTGTAGCGTGTCTTGCGTGTCTGCACGATGTCGATGATGTTGCGTGGGAACTTGCGCAGACGCACCTTGGCCGTGCCGAAGTGGATGAACAGCAGCGGTGTGCGCTTGCTTGCCGTGTAGCGCTGATGATAGAGCCACATGGCAAAGCGTATGCCTCCGTTGGGCAGGTCGACGGCCAGGTCGATGTCGTGTATCTTACGTTGCATGATTTCGTCGCGCACGCATCCTCCCACCAGGTAGACGTGTCCTTCCCACTCTGTGCCCTGTATGAGTTTGGCTATGAGGCGACGCATTTTATGATATATCTCGCTCTTCATTCTTGTCTTATTGCGTTTTCGGCTGCAAAGATACGCAAATTTTTGGTTCATCCCCGAATTGCGTTGGTATTGTCATGTAGCCCGAGCAGTAGCAGTGT
>CALZKW010000195.1 GCA_945788095.1 uncultured Prevotellaceae bacterium
TCGCTACCTTTTTGACCTCTATGTCATCTTATGAGGGCGGTTGCGGATTTGAGGTCAACCAGTTCGAATTCGCTGTAAGGGAATATTTTTGACCGCCCCCTCATTGTGCGGGGCGAGACATCGCCTCGCCTGTTATCCCAAAGTGCTTACATCAACCTACTTATCGGGACAGAAGTTGAAGAGGACGACCTGTTCGTTATGGTCCCACCCATCATCATCCTCCCAAATGGTGGCGGAGGGAACACTGATCTTCTCCACATAGATGGGGATGCATTTCTGGTGACGCATAGCACCGGCTGTTTCGGTCAGTTGTTCGCGGGTGAACGACATCACGGTACTCTTGGTGGTGAGGTTCACCCACACATCTATCTGACTGCCGGCATGGGGCAGCGAGATGATACAGGTGTGGGGGTGATGAACCATCTGTATGCTGTTGCGATTGCCGTCAGCCCACCAGTAGTCGAAGGCATAGTCGAGCACGATGGAGCGGGCCGGCTGCTGCGCCAGAGCCTGTCCGATTTGCGACTCAGCATCGAAGAGGCGAGCAAGCTGGGCCACGGGGAATTGCATCATAACCATCTCCTGGCGGCTGTAGTCGGTCACGATCATCTCGCCCGCCACGGAATCTACGCTGGTGCCCTCATGGCTGTACACCAGCACCTTGTACTGTCCGCTGTAGGCACCCTCCACGGCCTTGCCAAACTGGCGTCGCTCTGCATTGGTAAGTTTCAGATCGATAGGGTCGTTGTGATTGCAGGCGCAGAGCATGATGAGCGCAAAGAGTATGGACAAGATGTGTTTCATATGTCCCTGTGGCTGATTATTTGATTATTTAAGTTTTACTTATTTTCCGTTCCTTCCGTTGTTCAAGAAACACCGCTGGTGGCACCCCCACTACGCTCGCGATCCATCTCTTGGAAGTCCTTGGGACGGAGCACAAAGCTATTGGTGAGGTACTTAGCCTTGACCACCTCGTTGTTGGCCAGTTCCTCGGGCACACCATGGAAGAGTATCTGCCCCTCGAAGAGCAGATAGGCACGATCGGTGATACAGAGCGTCTCCTCGACGTTGTGGTCCGTGATGAGCACACCGATGTTCTTCTGCTTCAGTTTCCACACGATATACTGGATGTCCTCCACGGCGATGGGGTCCACACCGGCAAAGGGCTCGTCGAGCATGATGAACTTAGGGTCGATGGCCAGGCAACGTGCTATCTCGCAACGGCGGCGCTCACCACCCGAGAGGCGGTCACCGATATTCTTACGCACCTTCTGCAGGCGAAACTCGGCTATGAGGCTCTCGAGTTTCTCCTTCTGGTAGGCCTTGGGCTTGCCCGTGAGTTCGAGCACAGAGGCGATGTTGTCCTCCACGGTCATCTTGCGGAATACCGATGCCTCCTGGGCAAGGTATCCGATACCGGCACGGGCTCGCTTGTAGACGGGGAATTTCGTTATCTCCTGGTCGCCCAGGTAGATATGGCCCGCATTGGGCACCACCAGACCCGTGGTCATATAGAAAGAGGTGGTCTTGCCAGCTCCGTTGGGACCAAGCAGGCCCACGATCTCGCCTTGGTGCACATCAAACGACACGTCGTTGACCACCGTGCGCTTGCCATACACCTTCACCAAGCCTTCGCTGCGGAGCACCAGCCCCTCGTTGTTTGTCTGTTCCATTCTTTTTAGGTTTTTAGGACTAATTGGTCATATTGGACTAATTGGGCTAATTGGTCACATTAGGCTAATTGGGCTAATCTCCTACAACCCCTCATTCTCCAAAATCACCGCAAAATTACGAAAAAAGGCAAAATCCACGACCCCGACCACCCTTTTTTCTAATAAAATCCGTAATTTTGCACCCTCAACAAACGTATTCTTCACATTATTTATATAGATACAAAAGATGTTTCTACAACAGCAACTTACCACCTTCGGGCGCTACATCGAACTGATGGGCAAGGTATTCTCACGTCCCGAACGTCTGCGCATGTTCTGGCGTCAGTACGTCAAGGACATGCAGACCCTGGGCGTCGACTCCATCGGCATCGTGCTCCTCATATCCTTCTTCATCGGAGCCGTCATCTGCATCCAGATCAAGCTCAACATCCAGAGCCCCTGGATGCCTACCTTCACCACGGGCTACACCACCCGCGAGATCATGCTCCTGGAGTTCTCTTCCTCCATCATGTGTCTTATCCTGGCCGGCAAGGTGGGCTCCAACATCGCCTCTGAGATAGGCACGATGCGCGTCACCCAGCAGATTGATGCCCTCGAGATTATGGGTATCAATCCCGCCTCCTTCCTCATCCTCCCCAAGGTGCTGGGCCTGATGACCATGATTCCCTTCCTCGTCATCTTCAGCATCGGCACTGGTTTCATCGGCGCCTACGCCACCAGCATCATGGGTGTCATCACCCCCGACGACCTCACCGTGGGTCTCCTCCATGACTTCGTGCCCTGGTACGTGTGGATGTCCATCATCAAGAGCGTCTTCTTTGCCTACATCATCGCCTCCGTGTCGGCCTTCTATGGCTACACCGTCGAGGGCGGTTCCTTCGATGTAGGCAAGGCCAGCACCAACGCCGTGGTGAGCAGTTCGATGCTCATCCTCTTTGCAGACATCTTCCTGACACAGATCCTCAGCTAATTTACCATTTGGGGATTTACCATTTACCATTTTGGAATTTGCAATTTACCTTGCGTGAAAATTCCTTCACCCCAAATTGTAAATATGTAAATTGTACATCATTATGATAGAAATCAAAGACCTCCATAAATCCTTCGACGATCGCGAGGTGCTCAAGGGCATCACGACCACCTTCGAGGACGGCAAGACAAATCTCATCATCGGCCAGAGCGGTTCGGGCAAGACCGTGCTGATGAAAAACATCGTGGGCCTGCTCCAGCCCACCAGTGGCCAGATACTCTACGATGGTCGCGACTTCGTGCAGATGTCCAAGCGTGAGCGCACCATGCTCCGCCGCGAGATGGGCATGATATTCCAGAGCGCAGCCCTCTTCGACTCCATGTCCGTGCTCGAGAATGTGATGTTCCCCCTCGATATGTTCTCCGACCAGTGTGAGGCTGACCGCATCAAGCGTGCCAAATTCTGCCTCGACCGTGTCAACCTGACCGGTGCCGAAAACAAATTCCCTGGCGAAATCTCTGGTGGTATGCAGAAGCGTGTGGCCATAGCCCGTGCCATCGTGCTCAATCCCAAGTACCTCTTCTGCGACGAGCCCAACTCGGGCCTCGACCCCAAGACGTCGCTCGTCATCGACGAACTCATCCATGGCATCACCCAGGAGTACAACATGACCACCATCATCAACACCCACGACATGAACTCCGTGATGGGCATCGGTGAAAACATCGTCTACATCTACGAGGGCCACAAAGAGTGGGAGGGGCACAAGGAGCAAATCATGGACTCCACCAACGAGCGCCTCAACTCCTTCATCTTCGCCTCCGACCTCTTCCGCAAAGTCAAAGAGGCAAACAAGTGATAACAAGATAGCCCCAAACAGAAGAATCGGCCCACCACAGGGCCGATTCTTCTTGTTTTTAGGGGCTTTAGCGGGGAGAACGCCCCTTCGGGGGGGGGGAAGTAAAAAAGGGAGTAAAAGGGAAGTTAAAAGGGAGTTATAGGGACGAATGTCTTGTTGCGGAATTTATATAGCACGCCCCTAAGAGGCATGTCGCAGCATTCATCCTTTCATCCTTACCCTCTTTTTATTTATTAGCTCCTATTTTTATTAGGTTCTTCCGCTTTTCCCGTTGGTCGGATAGGGAGATAAAGCCAAGGTAGC
>CALZKW010000196.1 GCA_945788095.1 uncultured Prevotellaceae bacterium
ATGCAAGAACGGGCAAGAATTATGTCCTGCCCGTTCTTGTCTTAAAATCAACTAATAACTAACTCCTCGCACACATTGAAAACGTCACAATCTATCCTCCGTAGGCTGACGGCCATGTGCCTGATGCTTACCGCCGTGTTGACAATCCATGCACAGACCATTCGCGAGAACGATGCCTTCTGGGATGGCTACACCCAGTGGCAGGTGGCTGAAATCTATGGCGGCAAGACCGTTCGTATGGTCAATACCGAGGGCGAGACCATTTCGCTCCAGGCCATCGATGGCCGCAAGGGGTGGTACACCCTCGTGCCCTCCTGTCAGGCCGACGAACCCGTCATCCCCTGCACCCAATTCGGGTGGAAGGTGCAGTATGTGCGCCAGGAGGGCATGTACTACCTCGCCATCCGTCGCCCCAATGGCGACACGATGTGGTCGATGGTGCTCACCCCCGACCGCCTCGAAGACCTCCAGGCACAGCAGCGCGAGATGGCCGCAAGGACAGACTACATCAGTTCGGTGATGCTACTCAACCGCAACTACCTGGCCGGCATCATGAGCAAGCGCGAACTCCGACTGATGCGCAACGAGATACTGGCGCGCCATGGCTACGTGTTCCAGTCGAAGGAGCTGCAGAGCATCTTCTCGGCCAAGTCGTGGTATCGCCCCGCCAAGAGTAACAAGTCCATACGCCTGAGCGTCATCGAGCAGCACAACCTCGAACTCATCAAGAGCGAGGAGGCCTCGCGCAATGGTGAACTCTGATCCACTCAGCGGAATCAACTGCAAGGCGTCACCCTCAAGATACGGATGCCTGCTGCTGATTCCCCTTATTTGATGTCCCTGCAAGATGCTGATACAAATACCCATCCTATCCAACCGCCCTCTCGACCTCGACGCCCTCATCGAAGCACTCGCCACAGGCGACATCGTGGTGGCTCTGACACCCGAGGATATGCCCGACTGCTGGGCCTTCTACCGCCGGGGCCACTCCGCGACGCTCTTTCTCATCGAGCGCACCGACTCGGGCTACCTGCTGTCGATGGACCGCCTGGCCTCATACTCCGACTACCGCTTCATGCCCTACCTTCTCGACACGTTGTGGCTGCAACTCTGCGGTGAGGCATTCCGTGAGGGAGGCCTTTCTGCTTACGAGGTCTTCGGTGAGGACTGGCTGGCTGACGAGATGGGCGAGGAGATAGCCTACCTCAAGTGCTATCTGGCCCTGGGCCGCAAATACTACCTCTCGCTCCCCATCGCGGAGAAGAACCTCTATGTGGACAGCGAGGCGCTGGCCAGGATGGGCGTGTGCATCCACTCGTCGACGCCCCGCATCTATGGCTACACCCAGTATATGCTCACCCACGGCATGCTGCCCGCTGACGACGAGGTGGACCTCACACCCATCGAAGCCGAGGTGGACGTGCCCCAGCATGTGAGCATCGCCACCGTGCTGTCGTGGCAGACCGATGGCTCGGAGACCACCGAGAGCTACTGTAGCGAGGATGTGGCCGTGCTCTTGCGCATGGCCCATGAAGGCTGCGTGACAGAGGGCGTGGTGATGAACGATATCGGCACACTCTATGAGAAGGGCATCGGCACCCCTCAGGACACGCTGCAGGCCATCCACTGGTACGAGCGTGCCATCCTGCATGGCGACCTCCTCTATGCCCCTACCAATTTGGGCGACATCTATCGCAAGGGACTCGCCCCCGTGGCCCAAGACCTCGCAAAGGCCGTCGAGGCCTACCGCCAGTCCGTCGATCCCTATGCCTGGTATCGCATAGGCCAAAGCTACGAGGAGGGCTGGACGGCCCCGCCCGACCTCACCCGCGCTATGACCTACTACCACAAGGCAGCCACCGCAGGCCATCACCTGGCTCTGAAGAGACTGAGCAGCGGAGACATTTTGAAGTAAAAAAGGGAGTAAAAGGGAAGTTATAGGGACGATTGTCATGTTGCAGAATTCACATAGCACGCCCTGCGCTCGGCATCTCGAAGAGTGACGCTTCGCTCGCTAAGCGTTTCCTTCGTCGCCGAGCGCATACCCGTTTTTGTTTCAATTTTATTTTTCCGTTCTTTCCGTTGTTCCCCAAACTCCCCGCTAAACCACAATTTACAAACACAGGCTTTACCCGTGAGCCTACTCTTTCAGGTCATTCTCCTATCCTCGGGTAGGATAGTATGCCAGATATTGCCCGTTTATTGATTATTCTGTATCATCCATTGTGGATGATACATACAAAAAGCGTATCTTTGCAGGCAGACGCATTATAAATAACGAATTATGGACAGACAGCGTTACGACATCCTCGACGGGCTGCGCGGCGTGGCAGCCATCATGGTGGTTATCTTCCACATCAGCGAGGCCTTCAGTTATGATCCGGTGGAGAAAGTGCTCAATCATGGTTTTCTTTGCGTGGACTTCTTCTTCGTGCTATCAGGATTTGTGGTAGCACACGCCTATCAGGCCCGCATGAAGAGTGGGCGGATGACAAGGTGGCAATTTATCAAGGCGCGCCTCATACGGCTCCAGCCTATGATAGTCTTTGCCACCCTGCTCGGGGCCCTGCTCTTCTACCTACAGGAGAGTCCCGTCTACCCCGGCATCAAGGATGCCTCGCTGGGCTACCTCATGGCCAACGTCCTGGCTAGCGTATGCATGCTGCCCATACCACCAGAGTGGAACGTGAGGGCCAACGGCGAGATGCTGCTGCTCAACATCCCACAATGGTCCATGTTCTTCGAGTATATCGCCAACATCCTCTTCTGCCTCTTTGCCTTCCGTCTGGGGCGCAAGGGACTGGTGCTCCTGGTGGCAGCCTTCGGTCTGCTACTGGCAGACAGTGCCCTGACGCTCAACATCTTTGGAAACCTCCCCACCGAGGGCTATCCCCTGTCGCTCAACGCGGGATGGTCGGGCACTCTGGAGCATTTCTATGTGGGCATCGCGCGTGTGGGCTTTGCCTTCTTCGCGGGTATGCTGCTCTACCATCTCTACCAGCTACCCTGTATGGCCCGCCTGTCACAGCGCTGCCGGGGTCACTTTCTGGTGTGCTCGCTCCTGGTCATAGGCATGGTCTGCGTGCCCCAGATAGGAGGCTACAAGCATCCCCTCTATGATGGCATCTTCAATCTGGCCTGCGTGGTGCTCCTCTTCCCCTTCATCGTATGGTTGGGCGCTGGTGGCACGCTCCGCTCGGTAGCATCTGCCAAGTGGTGCACCTATCTGGGTCGCATCTCCTATCCCCTCTATCTGGTGCACTACCCCATCGTGTATCTCTTCTTCGGGTGGATAGAAACCCACCGCCATGCTCCCCTTGCGGTCATTGCCTGGACCTGCCTCGCAGTGGTCATCCTCAGCGTGGCCCTGGCCCACGCAGCCATGGTGGTGTGGGATGAGCCCATCCGCCAATGGCTCAGCAAGAAGTGGAATAAGTAAAAGGGGCTTCTGCAAGCATGTTGGGAAGCGGCCTCCTTGCTTGGCGTTCAAATTGGAGTTTAGCGGGGAGATGCGGGGGAGAAAATATCAATAGATAAAAATAAATAAGGAACGAAAAAAATAGCGGCGAACAAATAAAAAGTGAATGAGGATAAAAGGGTGTTGCGGCTTACCATCTTTCTCCCATCCACTTTTTATTTATAGTACGCCTATTGTTATATCTTTCTATATTTTTATTTATTGACCTTAATTCCGCAACCCTATTACAAATATGACTTTTTAAGTACCTGAGCAACAAAAAGTTGCTCAGGATTTTGCCATGTCAGATTTTTCAC
>CALZKW010000197.1 GCA_945788095.1 uncultured Prevotellaceae bacterium
CCGTTCTGATAAACTTCAGCATTTTATACAGATTTATGAACTAAAAATGGCAAGTTAAGGAACTTGCGAAACTTGAATTATTTATATATTAATATAGGCCGGTTTTAGGTCAGCAAAGATACAACTTAAATATGACAAACAAAGAAGAATACAAGAAAATGCTCGCCGGCGAGGTCTACAACGCTGTGGACCCCTATCTCATCGAGCAACTCAACCTCTGCAAAGACAAGTGCTGGCGCTACAACCAGCTGCAGCCCACCCGCCTGGCTGAGCGCAATGCCATGCTCCGCGAGATACTCGGAGAGGCCGACGACAAGACCTTCATCAATCAGCCCTTCTACTGCGACTACGGCTCACACATCCGTGTGGGCAAGCGCTTCTTTGCCAACTTCAACTGGGTGGTGCTCGATGAGGCCCCCGTAACCATAGGCGACG
The DNA here is from genome assembly GCA_945788095.1 of uncultured Prevotellaceae bacterium. Classification (GTDB taxonomy): domain Bacteria; phylum Bacteroidota; class Bacteroidia; order Bacteroidales; family Bacteroidaceae; genus Physcousia. The sequence goes on from CALZKW010000197.1 coordinate 436, forward strand.
ACTGCTTCATTGGCCCCAACGTGAGCATCTACACGGCATGCCACAGCACCGACCCCGTGGAGCGCAACACACGCCAAGAGTGGGCACGCCCCGTCACCATAGGCCACAACTGCTGGATAGGCGGCAGCACCACCATCCTGCCCGGAGTGACCATAGGCGACAATGTCACCATCGGTGCAGGCAGTGTGGTGGTCCACGACATCCCCTCCAACTCCGTGGCCGTGGGCAACCCTGCCCGAGTCATCAGGCATCTGGAATAAGAGCATGCGAAGGCCAACAGAATTTTTATCACATTTGATACACAGACCATCTGCAAACAGGCATATCTGCAGCGTCCAATAATTACCAATCAGCCTATGCGACACCTCATCCGCATTCTCCTTGTGCTCCTCGCCTCCCTGCCCCTGAGGGCCCAACAGACAGACAGTCCGCAGCTGGACTATGTGTGCGAACTGCGCGTCACCTGTGATGCCCCCTACTCGTGTGGCAAGACCCAGAAGGGGGAGCGCATCGTCATACCCATCACCGGGGGCACCTTCGAGGGACCACGCCTGCAAGGCACCGTCCTGCCCGGTGGGGCCGACTATCAACTGGTGGACCACACCCTGGGCCGCACCGAACTCGAGGCTATCTACTGCATCCGCACACACGATGGTTGCAACATCCATGTGCGCAACCGCGGCCTGCTCACATCGGGTGCCCAGACCTACTACTTCATGACCTCGCCCATCTTCGAGGCACCTACGGATAGCCCCTATGCCTGGCTCAACAACGCCATCTTCGTGTGTCGGCCTGAAGTCAAAGAGACGTATATCTCCCTCAAGGTGTGGATGGTGAGATAGGTGATAGAGATAAATTGGGGTTTATGGGGGAGAACGCCCCTCTTGGGCTTGAAGTAAAAAAGGGAGTATTTTATCTCACCTCCCCGATAAACCATAATTTAGCTACCCTCTGTGCTGATCAGTCTATACCGAGATGCTCTCGATGCGGAGACTGATGGTGCCAGAGGGCACTTTGACCTCCACCACGTCGCCCTGGCGTTTGCCAAGGAGAGCCTCGGCTACGGGCGACTTCACAGATAGTTTGCCCTCGCGCAGGTTTGCCTCATGGGGGTTGACGATGGTGTAGGTCATGCGCTGATTGTTGGCCACATTGGTGATCTCGACGCGTCGAAAGAGTCCCACAGTGTCATTGGTGAGGTGCGAAGTGTCCATGACACGTGCAAACTGCAGCACGCGCTGCTTGAAACGTATCTGTCCCAGCAGTTTACCATGGGCACGCTTGGCAGCATGATATTCGAAGTTCTCGCTCAGATCGCCCTTCTCGCGAGCCTCCACCAGTTCGGCCTTTATCTTGGGCAACTGCACACTAATCAGGTCCTTGAGTTCGGCCACGAGTTCGTCGTAGCATTCTTGCGACAAATATTCCATATACCTTATTATATTGTAGTGTTTCACATTGAGGTTGCAAAGATACTGAATATTTCCGGAGAGTTGGAATGGAGCCTTGGGTAAATTATGGATTTGCGGGGGAGATTGAGGAACAACGGAACGAACGGAAAGCCCCCTCTAACTCCCCCAAGGGGGAGAATATCTGATGCGCGGCTACGAATAAATAGCGAACACCTAGACAGCCAACAGAAATATCGCCTTCCAGGCGATTGTATCGACAACGAAATTTGCATTGCTTATGTCAACTTATGGTCACCTATACTCATATCACTTCGTGCCTTCGTGTGATTAATATTTTTCCGTTAGTTCCGTTGTTAAACCATCCCCGCATCTCCCCCATAAACTCCCAATTTGAGACACATTTTTTGTTGGTGTCCCATAATTCCCCCTCCCTTTATCCATAGCATATACAAGTTTTTTGGGTGTATTGCTTGGCAGTAAGCTGCAATAGACCTATATTTGCATATTACTTTATAAACCACATAAAACAATAGATTCATGAAAAGCAGAATTGTCACCACCATGCTTTGCCTCATCATCGCACTCACGGCAGGGGCACAGGGCACACGCCAATACATCAAAAAGAGTATCAAAGAATGGGGATCGTGCAGAAATGTGACGATAACCGACACCGGGGGCGACATAGCTCTCAACCAGGACAACCAGTATAGCTACAGCGGCATACCCACCTCGCTGGCAGATGCCATCAAGGAACTGCACGACGATGCTGAGTACATCGACGACATACAACTGACAGAGAGCGGGCGATGGGTCATCCTCGTGGGAGACAACGGATTCCGCTGGCACAACATACCATCGGCCCTGGAGCGCAAACTGAGAGAGTTTAACAGCGACAATGAGGTGGTGACATCCGTGGCACTCAACGACAACGGCCAGTGGATAGTCATCACGCGCGACCACGTGGCGTCGTCCGACGACGAACTGAGGGACTGGGTGACCGACGGCAATGCCGAGTATGGCAAGGCCTGGGCCGCACACCTGACCAACACGGGGTGCGCCGTGAGCTATGAAGATGGATACAAGTTCCTGGGCAACGTGCCCCAGCGCCTCAAGGATGCCCTCGACGATACCAACATCAACGTATACCGCTTGAAGTTCACCGAGAAGGGGTCTTACTTCTTTGCAGACCAAAATGGCACCTACAAGTACTGGATGTAGCTCGCCACTTCTTTAAGAAGCAAAAAAAGAAGTTATAAAGAAGTTATAAAGAAGTTATAAGGATGGATGTCTTGTTGCGGATATTTCGTAGCGAATCCCCACTCGCTGCGTGGTAAATATTCTCGGTGAAGTCGGTTTATGGAGCACGTCAACCTCATCACCGACACACCTAAATACTCGTTGATTTCAGACATGACACAATCTCACTCATCCACTAATACAAGGAAAGCAATAGTAATCGGTGTCACCAGCGGCATAGGCAAAGAGGTGGCTCTGCTCCTGGCTCAGCAAGGCTGGAAGGTGGGCGTAGCAGGACGAAGGGTCAGACTACGGATTACCACCGCTGACCGAACAACCAATGTAGACTCCCCCGATATTCCCAATCGGGGTTCTCAAATGATGGATTGACGGGGAGTCTGTTGAGTGAAAAGCGATAATCTACAAAGGGGGTATGACTGAGTCGAAAAAGACCCATATCTCAGCACAAAAAGACCCATATCTCAGCACAACAAGACCCATATCCTAACAACGTCAAGACCCATATCCTGTGACGCCAAGACCCATATCTAAAATCGGACATGGATTCATTAGCCTCATCGAGGAATAGTGCAAGTATAAATTGGTGTTTATGGGGGAGATGCGGGGATGGTTTAACAACGGAACGAACGGAAAAATATTA
>CALZKW010000198.1 GCA_945788095.1 uncultured Prevotellaceae bacterium
GTCAACTTATGGTCAGCTATACTCATAACACTTCGTGCCTTCGTGTGATTAATATTTTTCCGTTCGTTCCGTTGTTAAACCATCCCCGCATCTCCCCGATAAACTCCAATTTACAAACACTGCATTTCCTTGCTCTGGATTCTATTCTGCCTGTTCGGCTTTCGTGGTGCTCTTCCACTTTCCCTCAGGCAGACGGATGCGGCACTGGATGCTGATGTCGCTCTTCCACGGACTGTGGATGAGCTGGAGACCTGTGCCCTGGGTGTCGCGGTCAAGGTAGCGGAGCGAGGCTATCTTGGCCTCGAGCATGTAGCGCTTGGTGCGCGAGGTGAAGCGCAGAGTGGCTGCGGCGCGCAGGCCGTGACCGAAGAGCGAGGTGGATGACACGGAGGCATAGAGCTGGGGCTCGTAGAGATAGATGCGCGAGAGATAGTCGGGGGTATAGAAGTAGGACAGCGTCAGTGCGCTGCGAAGCATGTCCTTGAGCCAACTTCCCCTCACGCCCTCGCTCACTCCTATGCCCAGGCTGCCCTTGACGGCGTGGAGGGTGGCTGTGGATTGCAGACGGTAGGTGGTGTGGAGGGTGGAGGTCAGCTGGGCCTTGAGGCGGTGGTGCACCTGCATGAGGTCGCTGGCCTCCTTGCGCTTCATCTGGTAGCGCAGCAGCAGTGTGTGGCGGCGCGTGATGGGGCGCGTGAGTTGCAGGGCGGCGTCTTGCCCCGCGCTGCTGTGTGTCATCTGATAGCGCGGCCAGGCATGGTAGAAGAGGTCGATGTAGGCCATCATGGTCCATCCCCAGAGCCCCTGGCCATGGACACGCAGTGTGACGGCATTCTCGTTTCTCACCCCTCCGCTCTCGCTCGTAGCTGTGGCATAGCGGCTGTAGTAGCCGCGGCTGTAGTAGCGCTGTGTCAGTCCGATGCGCCACGACTCATTCACGGTCCAGTCCACACGGTTGGTGGTGGCCACGCCCTTGCGGCCCAGGCTCATGGCCGTCTCGCCCCCCATCTGCCAGCGGTAGATGGTGTGGGAATAGTGCAGACCGATGTTGCCAAAGTCTCGTCCCTGGGGATAGTAGCGGCGGTATGAACTCTCGTAGTTGGTGCTCGAGGGACTGATGGGGAGTAGGGCGTGGGAGAAGTGCTGATAGAGGCCCGTCAGGCCTATGGTGGTGAGTCCGTGTTGCCATGCCAGATGTCCGCCCACGGAGGTGCCCCCGAGGTTGTGCTTCTTGTCGCGCTCTGCCTCGGTGCGGTGCAGACCCTGGGAGAGTATGGTCTTGACGGTGCCGTCCTTGTTGAGCGTAGCGTCGAGTTGCTGGTGGGAGGCAAAGGCAGAGAGCGACATGCCGCCCTTGAGACGCAGTGTGGCAGCAGCTCCGCGCATATAGCGGGTCTCGTCCATGCCCGTCTGGTGGCGTATGCCGCGCTGCGTGTTGGTGCGCACCATCGATTTGCCTCCCCAGCCACCACCGCCCATGATGAGGCCCTCGCCCCAGCCCACACGATAGTCGCCTACGATGGCGTGCTGGAGCACTCCGGCATCCTTTACCTCGGCGTAGCCTCCCCACGCGTCACACCATCGCTCGCCGGGGTCTTTCTCCATCCTCAGACCGAAGCCCAGGTGGCGCTGGTCGTCGAGGGTGTAGCGCATGCGGTGGTAGAGAGGGTCGCCGATGTATCCGTCGTCCTGACTGTATCCTTCGCGGTAGTAGAGTGGGATGTCGAGTCTTGTGTCGAATTGTCCCTTCAGACGCTGCCCCATGCCCTTCCATGAGCCCCCATCGCTGCGGAGCTCTACAGCTGTCACGCATACAAAGAGCCGTAGCATCTGCAGCGTGGCGAAATCGAGTGAGGGGAGTTGCTTGAGTTCCTCTAATGAATGTATGGGATTGTGCATGTAGGCATACTCCATGATGGCCTCTGCCTGAGCCTCGGAGAGGAAGGGCAGGGCCTCGAGCTGCTGACGTGTGGCTGTGGTAAGATTGATGGGATGCTCATGGATGAGATGCAATTCGCTCATCCAGGCATCCCATGTGTCGTCTGGTGTGTCGTCGCCCTCCTCTTCGCGCTGCTCCATCATCTCCTGGACAAAGTCCTCCCAGGAGTATGTGTGCTGTGCCCACACGGGCACGGAGCACAGGATGAACAACAAGAGGAGCAGGGACTTCATGTTTCTTGTTAGGTTAAGGTTATAAAGGGTTATAAAGGGGAGTTAAAGGGTTGTAAAGGGGAGTTAAAGGGACGATTCTATTATAGAAGAGTGATGTCCTTTTAACTCCACGAGCGAAGCGAGTTAACTCCCTTTTTCCCCCTTTAATAGTCTTTCCCTTCTCTTACAGCCATCCCTCCTGCTTGTACCATGCCACGGCCTCCTTGACGCCGCGCTCCAGAGGGTACTGAGGGTCGTAGCCCAGTTCGCGGCGCGAGGGTTCGATGTCGCACTGCCAGTTGCGCTGCGAGAGTATGTGATACTTGTCGAGGTTGAGCGTGGTGAGTTTGCCCATCCATCCATTGACGGTGCCACTGATGGCACACACAGCCTTGAGAAACCACAGCGGAGCCTTGATGTGGAGCACCCAGGGATTGCCCAACTCCTGCTGCAGGAGGTCGGAGAATCGGCGCGAGTCGTACACCTCACCATCGCTCAGGAAGTAGGCCTTGCCCTCCACCCCCTGTGCTGTCATGGCCTTGAAGACGGCCTGCACCACGTCCATGACGTAGACGAAGGTGATCTCCTGAGGCTTGTAGCCCACAGCGAAGTCGACGTGCTTCTTGATGCTGTCGGCCATGAGGAAGTAGTCGGTCTCGCGTGGGCCGTAGACACCCGTGGGGCGCAGTATGACGTAGGGGATGCCTGCCTCCTCGCGCATATAGCGCTCAGCCTCTATCTTGCTCTCGCCGTAGGCCGTGTTGGGTTGGGGGGTGTCGGTGAGGCGTATGGGGGCGTATATCCAGGGATTGTCGGGTGAGGGCTTGCGCACAGGTTCCTCGCGTATGGCGCCAAAGATGCTCAGGCTACTCACGAAGATGAATCGCTCGGGCACCATGTCCTCGGCTTTGAGGGCCTCCACCAGGTGGCGTGTACCCTCGGTGTTGGTGCGGAAGAATCCCTCGCGCTTGAGGCTCTTGGTGGCTCCTGCGGCATGCACCACATAGTCCCACCCGTGGCCTCCCATCTCGGCCTTGTAGGCGCGGAGCTGCTCGCGCAGCGTCTCCACATGGCCCATGTCGAGGTAGGCAAAGTGTGTGCCCTCCTCCTGCAGGTAGCGCTTGCTGCTGCTTTTGCGCATGCCGGCCCACATCTCGTGCCCCATCTTGAGGCCTTCGCTCACGATATAACTGCCAATGAAACCACTGGCTCCTGTCACTAATATGCGTTTCATGTCCTTGAAGTCTTAATTATATATAGGTGCAAATATACATATTTTCGGATGAAAACGCCGTGTGTGGTGTCGATTATTTACGGATTTAGAAAGCCTGCGTTTACAAATTAGAGCTTGTTGGGGAGATGAGGTTGGGTTAACAACGGAATGAACGGAAATTTTTATTTATCCTTAATTCCGCAATACTTTGATTTTACTTTATTTATAAGTACCTGAGCAACAAAAAGTTCTTGCTT
>CALZKW010000199.1 GCA_945788095.1 uncultured Prevotellaceae bacterium
AATCAAATAACGCCGAAATAACCAAAAACGGCACAATTAATTTTCGTATGAAAAAGACCTAACCCCTTTGCTCGAGGTTAGGTCTTGATTATTGTTTGATAGGTCCTCTCTATTTGCAAAGCTTACGCCATACCCATGCAATATAAGCCAGGACGAAAGGGATGAAGAGGCTCACCCACGACATGGCGGTGAGGGTGTAGGGGCTCGAGGATGCGTTGCGTATGGTCAGGCTCGAACTGATATCCGTGCACGAGGGGTAGAAGGCTGTATTGTTGTAGCCAGCGACAGCGAGGAGCGCCAGCACCACAAGGACGGTGCCAGAGGCGGCAAACCAAATGCCCTTGCGGTAGGTCTTGCGGGTGATAGTGGCGATGATACCCGTCAGGATGAATGCTGCACCAAGGAGGAGGCCCGTGGCTGCAAGGGGCATCTCAATGAAGTTGGTGAGATATTTGCCCTTGACGACGACAAAGTCGTGCAAGGCTGATGCCTGCAAACCGTCGGCACACAGGAGAGCAGCCAGACAGGCTACAAGCAGAATAAGGAGCACGGGGGTGTGGAGGAGGAGCTGTCGGCGAGCCCATGCCTGTATCTCGGCAGCGTCAATCTGATTGACAAACCACATCAGCGCTAAGCTGCGGGTCAGCACCAAGACAAGCAGACCAAAGGCTACGACTCGCCAGTCTGCCAGTGCCTCAAGGCCGTGCCATGGCCCCCAGGATGATATGGCCACACCTGCCGAGGGGAGCTCGCCAGAGGCAATGGCCGAGAGGTCGATGGTGAAGGGCGAACCGAAGTAGAAAGTGCCCACGGCAGCACCAAGGAGCAGGGGGGCAGTGATGCCATTGAAGGCAAGGAATGCATCGTAGATGCGAGTGCCGAAGATGTTGCCCTCGGAATGGCGGTACTTGTAGCTCACAGCCTGCAGAATGAAGCCCAGGAGGATGAGCACCCATACCCAGTATGCTCCGCTAAAGCTTGTGGAGTAGAAGAGCGGGAAACTGGCAAAGAAGGCGCCACCAAAGGTCACCAAGGTCGTGAAGGTGAGTTCCCAACGCGAAGCTACAGAGCCAATGAGCAACTCCTTGTGCTGGCGCGAGATGGGGTGAAGGAGCATCGTCTGAGCACCCTGGACAAACATCAGCATCACAGTCAGGGCTGCAAGCAGGCTCACCAGGAACCACCAATAGTCTTGAAGCAATTCGTATGTCATAGTATTAGTAGTTTTTTATGTGTTTCACAATGATACTGATCTCCGCTATGAGCAGAGCCGTGAAGAGAAGAAGGAAGAGGAAGAAGGTGGTCTGGACCTGTGAGGTACTCACATGGCTGATTGCGGCAGAGCAGGGCAGCAGGTCCTGAATGGTCCAGGGCTGACGGCCTATCTCGGCCACCATCCACCCACATTGGCTGCAAACGTAGTCGAGAGGGATGGTGGCGATGGCAAGGAGCGGGAAGAGGTGAAGCCCCTTGACCTTGGCCTCGAGCAGGCCGGGGTGACGCACCGAAGTGATGAGGGTGCCCGCCAGGAAGACGAGCAGCCAGCCACCGATGACGACCATGATATGGAAGGGGTAGAAGGTCAGACCAACGGGGGGGACGGCCTCGTCTACGCTCTTCAGGTAGCCATAGCCAAAGTAGGGATAGTGGGCAGCCAGCTCGGCCTGCGACTTGCCCACGAGGCTGTCATTGCCCTCGGCCTTGGCCTTGTGGTAGGTGCGCAGAGCCTCCTGAGCCAGGGCACCACGCTCCATACGTTCGGCATAAGAGACGGTATAGACCTCCTTGCCGTCGACAAAGTCGCGGCCCTCGATGATGTCCTTGATGCCAGGCACGAAGGCATTGGCATCGCGGCGTGATAGGATGCTCAGACCACAGGGGATGGCGATGTCGACCTCCATGGCGGGCTCATCGTTGTTCCACTTCTTGTCGGGATTCAGTATGCCAAAGGCAGTAAGAGGTACACCGTGCCTGCCCTCGTAGAGGCCCTCCATAGCAGCGAGTTTCATGGGCTGAGTGCGCGAGATCTCCACTGCAGAGCCATCACCGCTCCATATGGTGAGCAGTATGCCTGCCAGACCCACGATGCTGCCGATACGGATCGAGCTGTGAGCCAGACGGGTGTGGCGCCCCTTGAGCAGATACCAACTGCTCACACCCACTACGAAGACACCAGCCAGCGACCAGGTGGAGGTCACGGTGTGGGTAAACTTATTGATGGCGGTGGATGAGAGTGCAACGTCGAGGAAGGACTCCATCGTGCAGCGCATCGTTTCGGGGTCGAAGGCCATGCCCACGGGGTGCTGCATCCATGCGTTGGCCACCAGTATCCACCAGGCACTCAGCGTGGCGCCAAAGGCTGTGAGCCAGGTTGCAGCAAGATGCTGACGCGGCGAGAACTTCTCCCAGCCGAAGAACATGACTGCAAAGAAAGTGCTCTCGCAGAAGAAGGCAAAGATGCCCTCAATAGCCAGGGGAGCACCAAAGATATCGCCCACGAACCACGAATAGTTGGCCCAGTTTGTTCCGAACTCAAATTCCAGGATGATGCCTGTGGCCACACCGATAGCGAAGTTGATGCCAAAGATGCGCATCCAGTACTTCGTCACATCGAGCCAATGCTGAGTCTCCTCGGGAGGAGTAGCGGGGCAAAGTTTCTTTCTTACGTAAATACTCTCCATGATGGCCACGATGATACCCAGGCCCAGGGTCAAGGGTACGAATAGCCAATGATACATAGCTGTCAGAGCAAACTGCGCTCTGGACCAGTCGATGGTATTGATAAGGTCTGTCATAGGTTAGAATTGTTTAAGTGGGGGCAGGAGTGGCGGAGTAGCTCTTGCTTTACTTGTTCGGCCTTCTCCTCGTCTGTGCCTTGCAGCGAGGGCTGAAAGAAGAAGAGGCGCAAAATGGCGAACATAATGAAGAGCTTGATGGCAACAATCAGCCACAGAGTGCGGCCAAGAGTCATTGATCGGAATCCGTCGTAGTAGAAACGGAAGATACTCTTGAGGAGGGTGCGCTCACCTTCGGCAGGAGGAGCCGTATCGCACGGCTCTCGCGTCGGTCGAGAGTGAGCATCTGGATTGACAGCGGCATCTGGTGCACGCGTTGCCGGGTCACACTCCCAGCCACTCACCTCGCACGCAAATTTCTTCATAGTCATTCTGGTTTTATGTTATATAATGTTCATGGTATCAACTCTCCGAGTGTCTTTGCTGCGCAAAATTACGTTATATTCTGATATTGACAAATGTTTTTGTTAATATTTGCTGAGTTCGTGTACTAAATCTATCATAGGGGACTAAAGGGGGGCTTCCTCCCCAAGATTGTAAATTATGGTTTATGGGGGAAAACGCCCTTTCGGGGCAAGAAGTAAAAAGGGGAGTAAAAGGGAGTAAAAGGGAAGTTAAAAGGGAGTTATAGGGACGAATGTCTTGCAGCGGATTACTGGTAAGTGTAAATTATGGTTTATG
>CALZKW010000200.1 GCA_945788095.1 uncultured Prevotellaceae bacterium
ATGTCAACTTATGGTCTGCTATACTCATATCACTTCGTGCCTTCGTGTGATTAATGTTTTTCCGTTCGTTCCGTTGTTAAACCATCCCCCATCTCCCCCATAAACTCCCAATTTACAACCACATCTTGTTTACTGCTCTGATGTGACAATGCGAAAGAAAAGCACCACATAATAGATACAATCTATACTGATATAGATATAAGTATTTGTTTGTCTATGATAAAATATCGTATCTTTGCAGCGATAAAACAGCAAAACGGACAATATGGAGAGTAAGAAACCTAAATATATAGCCCAGAGCGAGCAGGAGCGATGTGTGGCCTGCGGTGTGTGCATGAAGGTTTGCCCTAAGGAGGCCATCAGCATCCACCGAGGCTGGTATGCCGTGGTCGACGCAGGCCGATGTGTCGGTTGTGGCATCTGCGTGAAGCATTGCCCCGCGGGCGTGATGCACCGCGCTGAGCGTCATCCACAAATAATGTAACTGATTATAATGTAAATCGCTAATGGTAAACCGTAAGAAATGGAGTGACTATCTCTGGATAGTGTCAGCCACATACTTCACCCTTGGGTTCTTCAATATCGTATTCGCCTGGCTTGGTGTCATCTGCTTCATGATACCGCTCCTGATGGCCATCTTCGGGGGAGGCAAGGGCTATTGCAACCACTACTGCGGACGCGGTCAGTTGTTTCTGCAGATAGGCAACACGCTGGGATGGTCGCGCAGGCAGGTAGCCCCGCGCTGGCTTTCCAGCAAGTGGTTCCGCCATGGTTTCCTTGTGTTCTTCATGTTCTTCTTTGTTCAGATGATTGTGCTGACGGTCTATGTGGCCCAGGGCATCGAGTCGCTCCGCCAGACCATCCACCTGCTGTGGACCTTTGATGTGCCCTGGCATTGGGCCTATCCAGTGGCCGTTGAGCCCTGGGTGGCACAGTTCGCCTTCGGCCTCTACGGCATCATGCTCACCTCGCTCATTGTGGGCATCGTGCTCACTGTTGTCTATCGCCCCCGCACCTGGTGTGTGTTTTGCCCCATGGGCAACATGACTCAAATGATTTGTAAACTTAAAAAATAGCTAAACATTATGTCACAGTTCAATGAAATTATCAGCGGCAGCCAGCTCACACTGGTTGACTTCTACGCCACATGGTGTGGCCCCTGCAAGATGATGCACCCCGTATTGGAGCAGCTCAAGGACGACCTGGGCGACAGCATCCGTATCATCAAGATCGATGTGGACAAGAACGAGGCTCTCTCCACCAACTACGCCATCCAGTCTGTACCCACGCTTATGCTCTTCCGCAGCGGCGAGATGCTTTGGCGACAGAGCGGAGCCATGAGACTCGGAGATTTGAAAAATCTGATTGCAAGTTATCAATAATAGATGAAAAGTATGAGGAAACTGTATACTATGAGCATCCTGACCCTACTGCTGAGCATCTTCTCATGCCAGTCGCATACAAGCAAAGACAAGGGCTACGAGAGCCTTTCGGTGGAAGCCTACGAACAGGCCATCAATGACACCACGGTGGTGCGTCTCGACGTGCGTACTGCCGAGGAGTTTGCCGAGGGGCACATCGAGCGGGCCCTCAACATCGATGTGCTGCAGGGCGACTTCCTGCAGAGAGCCACCTCTGTCCTGCCCAAGGGCAAGACCGTAGCTGTGAACTGCCGCAGCGGCAAGCGAAGCAAGAATGCCGCCAAGATCTTGGTCGGCCACGGCTACAAGGTCATCGAGTTGGATCCCGGCTACAATGGCTGGGTAGCGGCTGGAAAGAAGGTAGTGAAATAGGCTGCTCGTTGCGACTGTCTTTCAAATTGGGAGTTTAGCGGGGAGAGAGGAGGGGGAGAAAATATCAATAAATAAGGGATAATAAAAAAGGAGCTAATAAATAAAAAGAGGGTACGGATTAAGGAATGAAGGCCGCAACACGCCCCCGCTCGGCATCTCGAAGAGTGATGCTTCGCTCGCGAAGCATCCTCCCCCGTCGGTCAGAGCACTGACCTCCCCAAAATGTGGCACGCTATGACATTTAGTCACAGCTATGAATGCCTCATTTTGCCTTCGGGATGCCGAGCGCAGGGCGTGCTATGTGAATTACGCAGCCAGACAATCGTCCCTATAACTTCCCTTTTACTCCCTGTTCAACGTCAAGCCCCCAAAGGGGCGTACACCCTGCTAATCCCTAATTTACCCTCCCAATACTCTCTATACGATATGAACTTACAACAACTCAGATACATTGTGGCCATCGACCGCTATCGCAACTTTGCGAAGGCGGCCGATGCGTGTAACATCTCACAGCCCACACTGAGCGCCATGCTTGTGAAGCTGGAGGAAGAACTGGATGTGCGCATCTTCGAGCGCTCCAACAAGATGGTGAGGCCCACCACAGCCGGTGAGAAGATTGTACGTCAGGCACAAAAGGCTTTGATGGAGACGGAGCGCATCACCGAGATTGTGAGTGAGGAAAAAGACGTGGTCGGGGGTGCCTTCACACTCTCTGTCGGCCCCACCATCGCCCCTTATCTGCTGCCCAAATTCATCCGCCACTATCGTGAAGCCTACCCATCTGTCGCCCTGACCGTCAGGGAGATGAAGGCGGGCTCCATGCTCGACGCGCTCCTCGGAGGCGAGATAGATGCAGGCATCGCCATCTCCGGCAATATCCGCCAGGGCGTACTCGAGATGCCGCTCTACACGGAGCAGTTTTATGTCTACCTCTCCGAGAGTTGCTGGCGCAAGCTGCCGGTGTTCAGGCCCGAGAACCTGGAGCACGAGAACATGTGGATAATGCGGGAGGCGCAGTGTCTGCGCGACAGCGCCTTCTCGTTCTGCAAGGCTCGCAGCAAGGGCCACCACATCTACGAGGCCGGCAGCATCGAGACGCTCATCCGCATCGTGGATGAGAACGGCGGCTACACCATCATCCCCGAGATGCACCTGCCCTTCCTCACCGACAGGCAGCGCCAGAATGTGCGCAAGATAGAGGGCGACTACCTCTCGCAGCGTCGCGTCTCCCTCTATATTAAGGAGGATTACATACGCCAGCGCATGCTCAACACCGTAGCCGACACGCTCAAGGCCTTCATGCCCAAAGGCATTCTGAGCGAGGGTATCCGCAAGTATGGCATCAAGCTATAATAATGGGGGAGATTGAGGAACAACGGAACGAACGGAAAGCCACCTCTAACTCCCCCAAGGGGGAGAATATCTGATGCGCGGCTACGAATAAATAGCGAACACCTGGACCGCCCTCAGATACATTCGCCTGGAGGGCGATATTTCTGTAACCCCAGGTGCCGAACGAAGTGGCACCTGGGGTGCAAGGATCCACACCACAAGCGCCTGGAGGGCGCTACCTTGGGATGCAGCGACGTGTGAGCATCGAGGTAGCGCCCTCCAGGCGCATGTGGTGTGTTTGCTTGTCCGAGGGTGCC
>CALZKW010000201.1 GCA_945788095.1 uncultured Prevotellaceae bacterium
ATTATATGGGCTCACCTGATAGATCAGGGGGGAGAGGGGATAAATTATGGTTTATGGGGGAGATTGGGTAACAACGGAACGAACGGAAAGCCCCCTCTAACTCCCCCAAGGGGGGAGAATATCTGATGCGCGGCTACGAATAAATAGCGAACACCTGGAACGCCCACAGAGACATTCGCCTGGAGGGCGATTGTATCAACAACGAAATTTACATTGCTTATGTCAACTTATGGTCAGCTATACTCATATCACTTCGTGCCTTCGTGTGATTTATATTTTTCCGTTCGTTCCGTTGTTAAACCATCCCCGCATCTCCCCCATAAACTCCAATTTACAAAAGGGGCGTGTTGCAGCTTACATCCTCCTATCCTCATCCACTTTTTATTTATTCGCTCCTATTCTTACCGTCGCTTCTTTATTTTTATCTATTGATTTTTTATCTCCCCCACAGACTCCAATTAGAAAAGGAAGGGTGTGCCAATTTGCTTTGACACACCCTGCTATCTTCGTGAGATTACTGTTTATCGGGTCAGCAGTTTCTTGATGCTGCCGTCGGCGCGGCGCACGATGTTGATGCCGGGCTGGAGCTGGTCGAGACGCATGCCGCTTAGGTTGTATACGGCGGGGGTATAGGCCAGGTTGTCAGTGGCGTGCACACCGATGATGGCGGTGGTGCCGGCATTGTAGTCGTCGGTGGTGAAGACGAGCTTGTCGCCGGCAGCGTTCTTATCCCAGAAGCCTACGTTCGAACCGGCTCCGGTGCCGCCCCAGGTGTTGAAACCTGTGGTCTTGTCGGTCACCTTAGAGATGACGTACTTGCTGGCATCGGTGGGGTGCTGCTGCACGCAGAGGTTTGTGCCCTGGCCCTTGGTCTCTGAGCCGCAGAGGAAGTTGCCCGACTGGCCGTTGGTGGCAGTGCCCTCCTTCATGGTCACCCAGTAGCCGTTGGCAGAGTAGAGCTTGAAGTTGTTGACCGAGGGGTTGCTCGTCGAGGTGGGGATGAGGGCGAAGTACTGGCTCTTGTCGTTCTGGAAGGCTGCTACCGTAGCGAGGTTGGGACCATTCATCTGCAGGTAGGTGTTGCCCTCGGTAAACTTGATGCGGAACCACTTGGGATTGTCCACGCTGCTCACCACGGGCTGTGCCACCTGCTCATTCTCGGGCTTGGGCTCCACGCGGGGGATGTAGTCCTCCATCCAGTGGCGGGCGTAGATGTAGCCGTTGGCGTCGAGCCAGGGCAACTGGTTGGTGAGGCGCTCACGGAAGCTGCCCCAGTCCTTCTGGCTCTGCTGGCTCCAGCCGGCCTCGGCCACACAGATGAGTCGGGGCAGAGCGAGGTATTCGAGGTACTCGTTGGTGCCCACATGCTCTGTCCAGAAGGTACCCTGCACACCCTTGATGAGCTTGAGTTGCTCCTCGGTGTACTGTCCCTGCACGGGCACATAGTTGTAGCATCCCTCCACGGTGTCGTCGCCATAGCCGGCAGCGCTGGGCTCGCCGTAGTCGCTACTCTGCTTACGGTTGATGTAGTAGCCACCGCCTGCGGTGTGATACTCGGTCACGATGGCGGGCAGACCCATTTCTACGGCCTTGCGCACAGAGCTCTGGCAGTAGATCCAGCTCATGATCGTAGCGCCGGTCTCCTTCATGAGGTTGACGTCGGTGCCGTCGGCGATGATACACTCGTTCCAACAGATGATCTGCTTGTTCTTGGTCTTCACGAAGTCAGACATCTCCTTGATGAAGTGGGTCTGCAGGGCACGGTAGCTGTTGAGACCGAGTTCCTGATACTTCTGCTGGCAGAGGGCATTGTTCTCCCACTGACCGGTGGGGCACTCGTCGCCACCGATGTGGATGTAGGGGTAGGGGAAGATGTCGCAGAGCTCATCGAGGATGTTCTTGGCAAACTCTACGGCAGCGGGGTTGGCCACGTTGAGCACATCACCGCTGATACCGCCTCCGGTCCACACCTGGGGTGCGCTCTGGGGATGGCAGCAGTACTCGGGATAGGCTGCCATAGCTGCCACGAAGTGGCCGGGCATGTCGACCTCGGGGAGGATGTCGATGTGGCGCTCAGCGGCATAGGCCACCACCTCGCGCATCTCGTCCTGGGTGTAGAAGTAGGGGCCATACTGCTTGCCAGTCTTGCCGCCATTGCCGGTCCAGTAGATCTGTCCGTTCTCCTCCACCATGGTGATGGGGGTGTCGTAGTTGTCGCTGCGGGTGGCGCCCACGGTGGTGAGCTTGGGGTAGCGCTTTATCTCGGCGCGCCATCCCTGGTCGTCGGTGAGGTGCCAGTGG
Organism: uncultured Prevotellaceae bacterium; assembly: GCA_945788095.1. Classification (GTDB taxonomy): domain Bacteria; phylum Bacteroidota; class Bacteroidia; order Bacteroidales; family Bacteroidaceae; genus Physcousia. The sequence goes on from CALZKW010000201.1 coordinate 2,302, forward strand.
AAGACGTTCATCTTGTAGCGTGCCATGATGTCGAGCATCTTCTTGACCTCCTCGACGCTGAAGAAGTGGCGGCTCACGTCGAGCATGAATCCGCGGTAGCCAAAGCGTGGCTGGTCCTCGATGTGGAGGCAGGGCAGTTCGTGGCCCTGCTCATCGAGCTGTATGAGGGTCTGGTGGGCATAGTAGATGCCCTTCTCACTGCCTGCCTTGATGCTGATGCTGTCGGTGGTGATGTCGAGGGTGTAGGCCTCGGGCTGGAGCGAGGAGTCGATGGCGGTCTGTATGCCATCCCATGTCCAGTTGCTGTTGGTGCCGTCGAGGGCCACGGTCTTGGTGGGCACGGGTATGATGGGTGTGGCGAGTGTCTTCTCCTCCACCACCTTGTAGACGTACATGGTCGACCAGTTGCCGTTGCCTGTGGCATACTTCACGGTCTGGTAGCCGCTGGTGTTGGTGTTGAGATACCAGGTGGCGGTGCCTACCTTGAAGGTGAACCAGAAGGAGCGCGACTCGTCGGCTCCGGCTGCAGTGTTGTCCACTTTGTTGCTAATCTTGACGGGTGTGAAGACCTTAGCCTTCGACGCATCGGTGGAGCGGCCAAAGGTGCTGCCCTCGCCGGCCAGGTAGGCCAGGCTCTTGACGTTCTGGAGGGTGATGCCCGAACCAGACTTCACAACATTCCACACGGTGCTGGCCTCGGATGCATCGAAGCCAGTCTTGTTGTCACCATCGCTCAGGTACATGTCCTTGGAGGTGGTCCATACGCGGAGTGCCACCTTGATGTTGCCCTCGAGCAGTTCGGCCTTGGTGATGGGCTCGTCGCTCAGTCGGTAGGTGGTCACGGTGCGTGCCATGAATGGCAGTGCGCACAGGGCAAATGCCAGTGTGAGGAGGATTTTTCTCATAGTTATTCTAATTATTTGAGTATTAATATATGGTGCAAAAGTACGATAAAAAAGTGAAACAGCCGCATTATCGCCGGAAATTCCGGGTACTCGGGGGAAATTCTGTGAGTAAATTTTGGTTTATGGGGGAGATTGAGGAACAACGGAACGAACGGAAAGCCCCCTCTAACTCCCCCAA
>CALZKW010000202.1 GCA_945788095.1 uncultured Prevotellaceae bacterium
AACATACTTTCTGCTTAAAAATGAGTACAACAAATTGGACACCCTATTTCGCAAGTTATAACTTGCACAGTTTCACAGGTTATAGGTTTTAGGTCGCTTCGCTCTTGAGGTTGTAGGCATTTTTTAACAACAGAAAGAACGGAATAATTATTTCTCCTGGTTCCGTTGTTAAACCTAAAACCTACAACCCCAAAAGGTTGAAAGCTGACCTAAAACCTGCGAAAGTTGAGCTTGCGAAACTTGAGTTAATAAGTAAATGAAATTCATGCCCGTTCTTGTTCCCCAAAGATACTATGAAACGAATACTTCTTCCGATACTCCTTCTTCTTGGTATCGGTGCCCACGCCCACGACTATGAGCGCAGCGGCAATGCCATAACCATCCACCCCACCCAAGGCGAGGCCCGATGCATACGTCTGCAGGTAGTCACCGACGCCATCATACGCGTAGAGGCCACCCCCGACACCGTCCTCCCCACCAAGAAGCCCAGCCTTGTGGTCGTGCCCCAGAAGGCCCGCCCCCGCTATCAACTCACCACCACCGACTCCATACTCACCATCCAGGCCTCACAGATCACGGCGCGAGTCAACCTCCACAACGGCCGCCTCACCTTCCTCGACCCTCAGGGCACCATTCTCCTCCAGGAGTCGCCTCAGGGCAAGCACTTCCAGCGCTACGTCAGTCCGCAGACCACACTCCCCGAGGGCTACCACCCCACAGCCCCCGATGAGCTCAACTGGGACCTCTATCAGCAGGACTCCACAGCCGACCTGCGCACCATCAGTCTCAACGACCGCACAGGCTACACCTGGCATACCCTCTTCGAACCACAACCCGACGAGGCCATCTACGGACTCGGACAACATCAGAGCGAGGAGATGAACTACACGGGCCTCAACGAGGAGCTCTTCCAGTATAACACCAAGGTCAGCATCCCCTTCGTGCTCTCCACCCGTGGCTACGGACTGCTCTGGGACAGCTACAGCCTGGGGCGATGGGGCAACCCTCACCCCTATCAGCAGCTCCCTCAGGTGTTCACCCTCTACGATGCTGACCGCCGTCCGGGCTTCCTCACAGGCACCTACACCGATGCCCAGGGCCACCAGATAGTGCGCCCCGAGGACTCCATCTACTACGAAAACTCACGCGAGATACCCCGCCTTCCCGCAGGGTTCCCCCTCCAGGGCAGCCACGTGGTCTATGAGGGTTACCTCCAGGCACCCACCTCGGCCCACTATCAGTTCATTCTCTACTATGCCGGCTACGTCAAGGTCTATATCGATGGCCACCTCGTAGTGCCCGAGCGATGGCGCACAGCCTGGAACCCCAATGCCTACAAATTCTCCGTGGCGCTCCTCCGCGACCACCTCACCCCCATACGCATCGAGTGGCAGCCCGATGGCGATGTCAGCTACTGCGGTCTGCGCGTGGCCCAGCCACAGACGCCCCACCAGCAGCAGCACATCAGCATCTGGGCCGAGATGGACCGCTACATGGACTACTACGTCATCTCTGGTCCCACCCCCGACCATATCATCAGCGGCTACCGCACCCTGACCGGCCGGGCACAGATACCACCACGCTGGTCGCTGGGCTTCTGGCAGAGCCGCGAGCGCTACAAGACACAGCAAGAGGTGGAGGAAACCCTCAGCGAGTTTCGTCAGCGACACATCCCCATCGATGTCATCGTGCAGGACTGGAACTACTGGAAGGACGATCAGTGGGGCAGTTTCCAATTCGACCCCGCGCGCTTTCCCAACCCACAGGGCATGTACGACCGCGTGCACCAGCTCGGAGCACGCCTCATGATCTCGTGCTGGCCCAAGTACTACTGCAACACAGACAACTATAAGGAGCTCGACCGCAACGGATGGATCTACCGCCAGGCCGTCACCGACAGCATCTACGACTGGCTCGGCTACATGGGCTCCTTCTACGACGCCTACTCGGCAGGAGCACGACGCATGTTCTGGCGCCACATGAGCGACAATCTCTACACGCCCTACAAGATGGGCATGGACGCGTGGTGGATGGACGCGAGCGAACCCAACGTGCGCGACTGTACCCCTATCGACTATCGCAAACTCCTCTGCGGCCCTACAGCACGTGGCACCAGCGATGAGTACTTCAACAGCTACTCCCTCGTCAATGCTGACGCCATCTACACGGGACAGCGACTCACCAACCCTTATAAGCGCGTCTTCCTGCTCACCCGCAGCGGCTTTGCCGGCCAGCAGCGCTACAGCACAGCCACATGGAGCGGCGACATCGGCACTCGCTGGGAAGACATGCGTGCTCAGATGACAGCAGGTCTCAACTTCTCCATGGCCGGCATCCCCCTCTGGGGCATGGACCAGGGCGGCTTCTGCGTAGAGTCGCGCTACGTACGTGCCCAGCAGCACTTCGACGCCACAGGAGAGGAGAACGACGACCTGCGCGAGTGGCGCGAACTACAGACACGCTGGCACCAGTTCGGATGCTTCATCCCCATCTACCGCGCTCACGGACAGTGGCCCTTCCGCGAACTGTGGCACATTGCGCCACCCTCGCACCCCGCCCACGAGTCCATCCTCTACTACCACCGTCTGCGCTACCACCTGATGCCCTACATCTACTCCATGGCGGGATGGCTCCACCACTCCGACTACACCATGCTGCGCCACCTCGCCATGGACTTCACCTCCGACCCACATGTCCGCAACATCAAGGACCAGTGGATGTTCGGCCCGTCCCTCATGGCCTGCCCCGTGGGCCACTATCAGCAGCGCGAGCGCTCAGTCTATTTCCCCGCCAACACCACGTGGTATGACCTCCACACAGGTAAACTCACCAGCCGAGGCGGCCAGATGCTCACCGTGGCAGCCCCCTATGAGCGCATACCCGTCTATGTGCCCGCAGGCAGCATCCTCCCCATCGGTCCCGAACTGCAGTACACCGATGAGCACCCCGCCGACACCATCTCGCTCTATGTCTATGCCGGGGCAGACGGTCACTTCCAGCTCTACGAGGACGAGGGCATCAACTACAACTACGAGAAGGGCCACTACGCCACCATCGATTTCACCTACACCGATGCTACCCGCACACTGACTGTCTCACCACGCCGCGGCAGTTTCCCCAGTATGCTCCGTCAGCGCTACTTCCGCATCGTCTACGTCACCCCAGATGCTCCGCAAGCGCTCGACTTCAATCCCTCTCAGGCCTCGCTTATCACCTACAAAGGCAAGGCCCTCACCCTGCAACTATAAAGCCCCCAGGAGCGGACAAAATAACCCAAGTTTGATATTCAATTGTCCGTTTTTCCTGCTGTCCAGTACTTTGCGT
>CALZKW010000203.1 GCA_945788095.1 uncultured Prevotellaceae bacterium
AAGTATTAAATTAAACTTATGTGGAGAGTGTTAGCACAACAAATTGGACACCCTATTTCCGAAACAAGACATTATGGTTTATCTTTCAGAGTGAAAAGTGAAAAACGAAAAATGAAAAGTTCTTCTGCAGGCAAGCTGCGAAGCGTCTCCTTACGTCGCCGAGCGTGCTACCGCACGGGACATGAATGACATGAGCGATTAATAAAAATGCCAAGCGCGGGGCGTGCTATGTGTTACCTATGGTACACTCTCACGAGATGTGCAATGCACCACTTTTCACTTTTCACTTTACAAGGCCACCTTCCAGGTGGTGCCAAAGGAGTATCTGTTGGGCAGGATGTCCGCGAAGGTGCGGAAGTAGTCAAACAGGAAGCCTCCTGAGTATCTGGGGCCGCTGACCATCAGCAGGTCGCATCCGGCACCGACCTCCCAGTCCGTGCTGCGGGGCACACTGGCAAAGGGTACATACGACACGCCGTCGTGGATGCGCACCGTGGCCTGGGGGCGATGCACGGCTCCCGTGAAGGCACGGGCTGCTATGCGCATAGGGGGCAGAAAGCGGAGGAAGGGTATACGCAGGGGCATGCTGTATTTGAGGGCCACATCGGCGTGATACTGATACATGTGGGCATCCTGCAACTGTCTGCCGCTGCCCAGACCGCGCAGACTGATACGGCTGTCGTTGAGGCGTAACATGCCCTCCACGGCCCAGCGGGAGGTCACGAAATGGGAGTAGTCCAGACCGGCCGACAGACTGCTGTAGGTGCGGATGCGATAGTCGGTCACGGGGGTGTGAGAGATGGCATGGTGACCGTCGACCCACACGCCGCCCATCTCGGAGCCCGAGTAGAGTGTCACACCGCTCTGGTGGCGCTCTGCCTCGCGGAGGCGCTCCTGGTAGCGCTCCCACCCCACGGTGTTGATCTCCTTCTGACCCATGATGCAGTCGGTGATGAGGTAGGCCAGGTTGGTGCTGACGATACCCACCGCCGCGCCGCAGGCTATGTCGTGACCCCAGTGGGCATTGTGGTTGACGCGCATGCTCTGCGTGGCGATGGCTGCTGCATACCCGCCCACGGAGATCCACGGACTGATGTGTCTGTATTCGCGGTCCAGGATGGTGGCTCCGGCGAAGGCCAAGGCGCTGTGGCCCGAGGAGAACGACCTATTGTTGCGCCCATCCGGTCGGCGCTCATTGACGGTGTGCTTGAACACCTCCGTCACCCCCGCCGACATGGCCAGCGAGAGTACAGTGGCGGTGGAGAAGCGTTTCCAACTGCTACGGCTCTCCACGCCAGCCGCCTTCATCACCCATGCCGCTGCCAGTGGCGATGCCGCCACGCAGTAGTCCATGGCGCTGTTGTTGCGGCTCACAAAGGCATTCATCCTTCGGATGTCACGATAGGACGTCCACATCCCGATACCCCCCGATGCCACAGAGGTGAGACACATCACATCAAATTTCATCTCCTTCCTCAGCTGCGCCGTGTCGAAGGCGCAGCTATCCACACGCCCCCCACCCCATGCGCTGACACCAGCACTCAGGGTGAGCAGGAGTATGTATAACCGGGGGTATGTCATTGTCGTTAATAAAAAGCCCGGAGGCAGTCAGATAACAATAAAAAAGGAACTCGCGCCCGATAGGCGCGAGTCACACTCTCGGTCCATAGGGGCAAGCCGCGTAGCCCGCGCCCATCAGGCCCCCTTAGTCCCTGCTATTCCCGAAGATGCGGAGGAGGTAGAGGAAGATATTGACAAAGTCGAGGTAGAGGTTGAGGGCACCGATGATGCCGATGTTGCGGGTGTCGAGGCCCGACATGCTGCCGTAGTGGAGCATGGCCTTGATCTTCTGGGTGTCGTAGGCGGTGAGGCCGACGAAGATGAAGAGGCCGACATAGGTGATGACGTAATAGAGGGCTGGAGACTTCAGGAACCAGTTGACTACCGAGGCGATGATCACGCCCACGAGGCCCATCATGAGGTAGGAACCGATGCTTGAGAGGTCCTTCTTGGTGGTGGCACCCACGAGGCTCATCACTCCAAAGGTGGCTGCTGTGGTGCCAAAGGCGAGGGTGATGACCTTGGGGTCGTAGAGGAAGAAAATACTTGACAGGAACATACCATTGACCACCGAATAGAGGCCGAAGCAGGTGGCTGCCGTCATGAAACTCATCTGCATGATGCGTGCCGAGAGGTAGATCACAAGACCTATCTCGATGCCGAAGCCCACCAGCAGACTGAGGCGGCTACCGAAGAGCAGTTGCGCCAACTGTGGTGTCTGTGCGGTGTAGAGCGCCGCAATGGCGCTCACGGCCAGTGCCAGCGTCATCCATCCGTATACCTTGGTGAGTGTCACCTGTTCGACGCTATTCACATCGGCCGAACGATAATCTTTTTCGTAACCCATAATAATGATTTTTAGTCTGTTTCAGTTATTTTTTCGCATTATGCAAAGATACTCCTATTTTGATAAATACACAAATATATCAGGATGTTTTTGCATGGAGTTAGAGGAACGAATGGTTTATTCATATTATGGTTTAGCGGGGAGATGAGATAAAATATCAATAACACTATTGACCCGTTAAAGTGAACTAATTGGTCTTTGAAATTATTGAAATATAGTCTTTTAGGAGTGATTTCGCGAGTCAACGGACTTGATTTTGTAACTTTGCAGCCAAAATCAATGACTGCATATGTTCCAAGACAAATTCGTTTTCACACAATTGGCATCTTTTCTCGACAGAAATCACTTCAATTAAAAAGGGGGTATTTTTTTATTTCTCATGCAAAGATACAAAAATCTATGACACTGGCAATCTAATCGTTAGGTTTGTTTGAACTAATTTGCGACTATCCCTTCTTAAACGCGCATATCCAGCCACCTCTCTTGGGTCTTCTTTCGTAATATTTCTCTTGGGCAGAGAATGCTGAGGGCAGAATGATACATGTCGATGATGTACCAAGAGGGCTTATGTGTGATTGCTCCTGTCCCAACTGCTATGAAAAGTTAATGGCTCAACATGGCAATGTAAGAGAAGGATGCCATCAGCCAGTATCCTTTTTAGTACATGTCAACTGGTACTGGAGTTTCATTCAACTGGTACTGGAGTATTTCATAACTGAAACTGCCCTTGAAGCTAATATACAATTAGCCCTTAATTCTTCATTATAAATTGTGCATTATAAATAAAAAACACTCAAGGAATCCAGTTGATGGCTTCGATGTATTCATCTATTACTGTCCGGGGAAATCAAGACCCTGTAAGGTAGGGTGTTCAAAACAGACATAAAATAATGCTCGAATAAACGTTAGGTTTCA
>CALZKW010000204.1 GCA_945788095.1 uncultured Prevotellaceae bacterium
TGAAGTATATCTTGGAAATCTCCGACTCTTTCTACGCTCGGGATAATGAATGCAAACATTCCCTCTTCTCTCGCTTAACGAAAGAGTTCTTTGAGTATTACCCGTGCGGTAGCACGCTCGGCATCCCGAAGGGTGACGCTTCGCAGCTTGCCTGCAGAAGAACTTTTCACTTTTCGTTTTTCACTTTTCACTCTGAAAGATAAACACCAATCTACCCTCCCCTTAGTGGCACCCCTTGATTTCCCCCTCGAAGGAGCCGTTGTGGAGATCAGACACGATGGTGGGATCGAGGCGGAGGGCCTCGCGGAGGTCGGCCATAGCGGCTGCCTTGTCGCCAAGTATCATGAGCAGACGGCCACGCTCCTTGAGGAGATGGGGCTGCGAGGGAGATGCAGAGAGTTCTGCTGTGATGGCCTCTATGGCCATGCGAAGTGCGAGTTCATTCATAGGAAATACGTGTTTATGGTGCAAAGATACACCCATTTACCGAAGTTTATGGTAAAAAGCATGGTAATTTTAATTTAATTCGCTTATCTTTGCTGCGTGAAAAACCAAAATACTAAATATATAATGAAACACATCAAGCATTTATTCACGTGCCTGATGCTGATGGCTATGGCTACTGCCACCATGGCCAACAACAGCAAGCAGGTGCTCTCCATGATTGAGAAGGTCAACGACTACTGGCAGGCCAACAACTCGCCCTATTGCCGCGGATTCTGGGACAATGCAGCCTACTTCACCGGCAATATGGAGGCCTACAAACTCATGGGCAAGGCCCAGTGGTATCAGTACAGCGACAAGTGGTGCCGCCACAACCAGTGGAAGGGCGCCAAGAGCAACGACAAGAAGAACTGGAAGTATGCATGGTATGGCGAGGGCGACGACTTCGTGCTCTTCGGCGACTGGCAGATATGCTTCCAGACCTACATCGACATGTACAACCTCGTGCCCGCCGAATACAAGGTGGCCAGAGCCAAGGAGGTGATGAGCCACATGGCTGGCATGCAGGAGAATCACTTCTGGTGGTGGGCAGACGCCCTCTACATGGTGATGCCCGTCATGACCAAGATGTACCATCTCACGGGCGAGGTGAAATACCTCGACCGACTCTATGAGAACTACCTCTGGAGCGACTCGCTCATGTGGGACGCCGACGCACAGCTCTACTACCGCGACGGCAAGTATATCTGGCCCAAGGTCAAGACCTCGTGCGACGGCGGCAAGAGCTTCTGGGCACGCGGCGACGGATGGGTGCTGGCCGGACTGGCCAAGGTGCTGGCCGACATGCCCAAGGACTACAAGCACCGCGACTTCTTCGTGATGCGCTATCGCCAGCTCGCAGAGGGTGTGGCACGCTGTCAGCGCCCCGACGGCTACTGGAGCCGATCCATGCTCTGCGAGGAGGATGCACCAGGACCCGAGACCTCGGGCACAGCCTTCTTCTGCTACGGCCTCGAGTGGGGTGTCAACAATGGATACCTCTCGCGTGAGCGCTACGGCGAGGTCATCGAGAAGGCATGGAAGTATCTCTCCACCGTAGCCCTCCAGGACGACGGACGCATAGGCTACGTGCAGCCCATCGGCGAGAAGCCCGACCCCACACGCATCGTAAACGCCAATTCGCAGGCCCCATTCGGCACCGGCGCATGGCTGCTCGCAGCCTGTGAGCGCGTGCGCTACCTCGACGCCACCACCAAGGCACAGAGCGTGAAGCATGGTCAGCCAGGCATCGCAGCCAACGCCAAGAGCATCAAGCGCACCATCACCAACCCCTCGAAGGCTGAGCGCCACGACGTGGTGGAGATGGACGCACAGCCCATCTACGATGCCCTCCAGATAGCCGGAGGCCGACAGATGGTCATCACCGACGGCGACAACGTGGAGGTGCCCTACCAGCTCACCTACGACGGCAAACTCCTCGTACAGGTGTTCCTCGCACCCGGTGCATCGACCACCCTCACCATCCATGCCGGACAGCCCAGCCAGTACCGCCTCGACTGCAACGGACGCCTCTATCCCAACCGTGAGGACGACCTGGCATGGGAGAACGACAAGACGGCATGGCGATTCTATGGCCCCAAGATGCACGGCAAGGGCGTGAGCGGTTTCGACGTGTTCTGCAAAAACCAGCCCGCACCCATCCAGGACCAGCTCTATCAGAATGAGCTCACCTCATACGGCATCAACAGCCAGCTCAAGAAGGACAACCGCGGAGGCGAGTGGGCACAGATACACCGCGACCTCTACACCTACCACCGCAACAAGGGTCAGGGCATGGATGCCTACACAGTGGGCTCTACGCTCGGAGCCGGTGCTCCCGCCCTGCTCGAGGGTCAGAAGCTCGTCTTGCCCGACGTCTACGAGAAGGCTGAGATACTCGACAATGGTCCGCTGCGCTTCACCGTGCGTCAGCAGATGTATGCCCCCGAGGGTGCTGACTACCGCGAGGTGCGCCTCATATCTCAGGACAAGGGCACCCACATGGCCCGCTGCGAGGTGAGCTACGAGGGCCTCAAGGAGGCTCGCCAGGTGGTGGCAGGCATTGCCGTCCACGAGTCGCAGCCCAAGGCCTACGCCATCAACAAGAAGGCCGGCTATGTGGCATACAGCGATGCCATGGACACCCCCAAGGGCCAGAACGGACAGCTCTACATCGGTCTCATCTTCCCCGACAAGATGAAGGCCCTCAAGTATCTGCCCATGGCCGAGAAGAAGTCGCAGGCCATCGGTCACGTCGTCGGACAGACCACTCTGCAGCCCGCCTCTACCTTCACCTACTATTTCGGCACAGCCTGGAGCAAGTACGACGTGCCCACCATGAGCGTATGGGAGGCCCTCCTCGTCGGCTACGCCCAGCAGTTCAAGCAGCCCCTCGTGGTGGAATAATCCTCCCCTCTGCCTTAGGACAATCACCCGTATAGATGGCCACGTAAGGTCACGAATAGCATACTATATATAAGGTATATAGCAACATTCGTGCCCCTACGTGGCCATCAGCGTATCATATGGGGTATAACCTATATATGCAGCTGCACAGACTATACAAGCTGCATGACCGGACTGTATATGGTGGCTTGTAGGGGAGCACGCCCCTTTGGGGGCTTGAAGTAAAAAAGGGAGTAAAAGGGGGAGTAAAAAGGACGAGTGTCTTTCAGCGGATTACTGGTAAGTGTAAATAATGGTTTGTGGGGTAGATTGAGGAACAACGGAACGAACGGAAAGCCCCCTCTAACTCCCTCAAGGGGGAGAATATCTGATGCGCGGCTACGAATAAATAGCGAACACCTGGACCGCCCTCA
>CALZKW010000205.1 GCA_945788095.1 uncultured Prevotellaceae bacterium
GCCCGTGTTGCGCTCTAAGGACGGCAGCCTCCATGTCAACCCCGCCTGTGAGTCACGACGCAACGTCGTGATCGACCAGATGGTCAAGGCCGGCTATATCACCAGTGCTGAGGCAGCAGCAGCAAAGGCAGAGCCCATCGACATCTCTCACTTCCGCCCCACCCTGGAGGACACCCACAAGACGGGCAAGATGCTCTACGTGCGCGAATACCTCCGCAAGATAATGATGGCCAAGAAGCCCGTGCGCAGCGAGTACGGCGACTACGGCCAGTACTACAACGACTCTTGTGCATGGGAGGACAACCCTCTGTACGGATGGTGTAACAAGAACGTGAAGCGCAACGGACAGCACTACAACCTCTACACCGATGGTTTGAAGGTATACTGTACCATCGACCCCAAGATGCAGGAATATGCAGAGAAGTCTGTGGATGAGCACCTCACTTATCTCCAGGGTGTGTTCGACAGACAGATAGGCCGCTCCACCAACCCCTACTACAGCGGACTGTCGGCCGAGACCCGAGAGAAACTGGCCAACCGAGCCATGCGCCGCACAACACGCTGGATTACCATGGCCAACAACGGTCATTCGGAGGAGGAGATCATCAAGAACTTCAACACACCCGTCAAGATGAAGGTCTACTCTCCACGCAGTCAGAACCACGAGAAGGACACCACCATGACTCCTCTCGACTCTATGCTCTACACCAAGCACTTCATGCGTGCAGCATTCATGGCCATGGAGCCCAACACCGGTTTCATCAAGTGCTATGTGAGCGGTAGCGACTTCAACTACTTCCAGTACGACATGGTGATGAGCGGTAGACGACAGATTGGTTCGACCATGAAACCCCTGCTCTACTCGCTCTATATGCAAAACGGCTATACCCCCTGCGATATGTTGGACAGCCGCCGCAAGCGCTACGATGGTGGTAACGGCGGAGCATGGGTACCTCGAGGAGGAGCCGGAGCAGGTGGAGGTAAGATATCCGTGAAGCGCGCCCTGCAGACCAGTAACAACACCTGTTCGGCACAGATCATCTCACTCGTCACACCACACAACTTCATCGAATGGCTCCACGAGCTTGGTATCGGCTACATCGACGAGAAGAAGTATGAGAACGACATTCTCTGCCTTGGTCCCTGCGACATCAGCCTCTACGAGATGTGCGGTGCATACACCAGCTTCGTCAACAAGGGCGTACGCCATGCCCCCGTGCTCGTAACCCGCATCACCGACAGCGAAGGCAATGTCATCTCCGACATCGGCAACGGACTCCAACCCTACATCAAGGAGGTGATGAGCGAGGAGACATCCTACAAGATGATTGATATGATGAAGGCCGTAATCCAGGGCGGTACGGGTAAGCCCATGCGCCAGTACTTCGGTGGCCCCATTGCCGGTAAGACCGGTACGACCAACGACAACTCCGACGGATGGTTCATGTGCTACACTCCCGAACTCGTGATGGGTGCATGGGTAGGCGGCGAGGAGCGATTCATCCACTTCGCTACCGGTATTGGCCAGGGAGCCAAGGCTGCACTCCCCATCTGCGGTAAGTTCCTCCGTCGCACCTATAGCGACTCTTCATTGGGCTACAAGACCAGCAAGCCATTCGATATCCCCAAGGACTTCGACTACTGCAAGGAGCACGACCCCATCGATCCCACAGAGATGCCCGTAGTGAAGCGCGCGTCTACACCTGCCAAGAAGAAGAATCCCTCCAACACCGGTGCGGTGAAGCAGTCACAGGAGGAAACCTTCGTGCCAGAGCCCGAGGAGTTTAACGAAGAGACAGCATCACGGATTGACGATCTGCTGATCTGATACATACTATCAACCCCTGAGAAGCAAAGCACAAAGACACCACGCCTTTGTGCTTTGCTTATATAAGACGGTATATGACACCTACACCCACACGCACCATTATCTGCATGGGAGCCAACACCGATGCTGCCTCACAGCTGGCACGAGCGCGACTATGGCTTGATGCCCACTTCGGAGGCATCACCTATGGCGACGAACTACGGATTGCCCCCGAGCGCAACCCTCTCTGCGAGGCTCCCTACCACAACCAATGCGCCATACTGACCACCACGCTCTCGCTCGCAGACCTGCACAAGACCATCAAGCAAGCAGAAGCCCAACTGGGGCGCACCGCTGAGGACAAGGCCCGGGGCATCGTGCGCATCGACATCGACATCATTGCCTATGGCCAAGAGATAGTCAAGCCCCAGGACCTCACCACTGACTATCTGCACCGCTGCCTGGCCTCACTCCCCACCGAGCATACTAACTTCATAAAACACATACAGACATGAGATTCATTGGCATCATTCCAGCTCGCTATGCAAGCACACGATTCCCAGCCAAACCACTGGCCATGCTGGGCGGCCAGACAGTGATACAGCGCGTCTACCAACAGGTGAGCCGCGTCATGGACGACGTTGTTGTGGCCACCGACGACGAGCGCATCGAGGAGGCAGTCAAGGCCTTCGGAGGTCGCGTAGTGATGACACGCACCGACCACAAGAGCGGCACCGACCGCTGCTACGAGGCCTACGAAAAGGTAGGCCAGGACTACGACGTGGTGGTCAACATCCAGGGCGACGAGCCCTTCATTCAGCCCCAGCAGCTCGAAGCCATCAAGGCGTGCTTCGACGACGATCGCACACAGATAGCCACACTCGTCAAGCCCTTCACAGAGGCCGACGGCATCGAGGCCCTCGAAAATCCCAACTCGCCCAAGGTGGTGGTCGACAATGACATGCGTGCTCTCTACTTCAGCCGCAGCGTCATACCCTATCTGCGTGGCATTGACCGCGCCCAATGGCTCGCCCACCACACCTACTACAAGCACATCGGCCTCTATGCCTACCGCGTGGAGACCCTCAAAGAAATCACCACCCTGCCACAGAGCACACTGGAGAAGGCAGAGAGCCTCGAACAACTTCGCTGGCTGCAGAATGGCTACGTCATCAAGGTAGGCACCACAGACGTAGAGACCATCGGCATCGACACCCCCGAGGACCTCGCCCGTGCAGAGGCATTCCTCAAGCAGATGAAATAGAAGCACCCCGACACGGGGGAATCGAGTAGGAGGTAAACACTAATCATAGGTTGTTTATCTCCTATTTTCGTGTT
>CALZKW010000206.1 GCA_945788095.1 uncultured Prevotellaceae bacterium
ACCATCTCATATATATCAGTTGCATCGTTCCATATATATCGAACGTATCCCCCCTTCTATTCACCCTCTCATATATAGCACATACGATACCCAAGCAGCATAGTTGGGCACAGTAAACACCATCCCTACAAATCCTGACACACATGATACGACTCACCATCATAGGCACACTGATAATCTGCATCGCCATCGCTATAGCCACACATCTGCTGTGGGCACTGTGCTGGGGCATTGCCCGATGTCTGCACCACCATCTGAGATACGCCCCGTGGGGGTGGACATCGATAGGACTCATCGCAGCTGTGCTCCTGATGATGGCCTATGGCGCATGGGTGGGGCGATGGCAACTGGAGGTGACACACCATGACTACAGCCACGCATCGGTGCCCAAGGCATTCGAGGGATACCGCATCGTGCATATCAGCGACTTGCATCTCGGCACCTTCGAAGGGCATCCGGACAAACTGGAGCGCATCGTGGAGACTATCAACCAGCAGCACCCCGACCTCATCTGCTTCACAGGCGATATGGTGGGCATCAGCGTCGACGAGGCCCTACCCCACCTCGCGACTCTACGCAGACTGCAAGCACGCGATGGGATAAGCTCCGTGCTGGGCAATCACGACTTCTTCATCTATTCACGCCAATATGCATCAAAGCACGACAAAGCCAAGGCGCTGCAACGGCTCATAGAGATACAGACTCAAGAACTTGGTTGGCGACTGCTGCGCAACGAATCAATGGTCATCGAGCGCGGCAACGAGCGCATCACCATCATCGGTGTGGACAACAGCAGTTGCAGGGGCCAGGGCTTCCACACCATCCACAAGGGCGACCTCAGGCAGGCCATGAGGGGCACAGAGGGGATGCGCATACTGCTCAGTCACGACCCCACGCAATGGGAAGCCGAGGTGCTGACACAGACCGACATACCGCTGACCCTGAGCGGACACACCCATGCCGCACAGATACGCATCGGGGGATGGACACCGGCCAAATGGACCTTCCACCAGACGGACGGCATGTACAACGAGCACGGACAGTCGCTCTACGTCAACATCGGCCTGGGTTGCACAGCACCCTTGCGCATCGGGGCCGAACCAGAGATTACGGTATTGACGCTGCACACGAAATAACAGAAAGAGAGAGGGAGCAAGCCGCCTGGCCTGCTCCCTCGATTTTTTCTACTACTTGGGTAAAGTGGGACGGACTACCAATCCTGTCCTCATATATCATTGTTGGAGGTGCCGAAGCAAGACAGGCGTAGGAAACAAAAAGGCTACCAGCGTGATGCTGATAGCCTCGATATAAATTATAGTTTAGGGGAGTCGATGCTTAAACAACGCCCTGTGCCATCATGGCCTTGGCCACCTTCATGAAGCCGGCCACATTGGCACCCTTTACGTAGTTGACATAGCCATCGGGCTCGGTGCCGTACTTAACGCAGTTGGCGTGGATGTTCTCCATAATCCAGAGGAGCTTAGCATCTACGTCCTCAGACTTCCATGAGAGGCGCTCTGAGTTCTGGCTCATCTCGAGACCTGATACTGACACACCACCGGCGTTAGAAGCCTTACCGGGAGAGTAGAGAATCTTGGCATCCTGGAACACCTTGATAGCCTCGGGAGTGGTGGGCATGTTGGCACCCTCTGCAACAGCGATAACGCCATTCTCTACGAGAGCCTTAGCTGCCTCCTCGTTGAGCTCATTCTGAGTAGCACAGGGGAGAGCAATCTGAGCGCCCTTCTCAAACCAAGGCTTAGCACCAGCTACGTACTTGGCTGTGGGATACTCGTTGACATACTCCTTGATACGACCACGGTAGATATTCTTGAGCTCCATGATGTAGTCGAGCTTCTCGCGGGTGATACCATCGGGATCGTAGATATAACCATCTGAGTCAGACATGGTCATGGGGAGACCACCAAGCTGGAGAACCTTCTCTGCAGCATACTGAGCCACATTACCAGCACCTGAGATCAGCACCTTCTTGCCCTCGATAGTGTCGCCCTTGGTGTTGAGCATAGCACGGAGGAAGTATACAGTACCATAACCAGTAGCCTCAGGGCGGATGAGTGAACCACCGAACTCGAGACCCTTACCGGTGAATGTACCGGTGAACTCACGGGTGAGCTTCTTGTACATACCAAACATGTAGCCTACCTCACGACCACCTACACCGATATCACCAGCGGGTACGTCAGTGTCGGGACCAATGTGACGGCCAAGCTCGAGCATGAAGGCCTGGCAGAAGCGCATTACCTCAGCATTGCTCTTGCCACGGGGACTGAAGTCTGAACCACCCTTACCACCACCCATGGGGAGAGTAGTGAGTGAATTCTTGAATGTCTGCTCGAAAGCCAAGAACTTGAGGATACCAAGGTTTACTGAAGAGTGAAAACGGATACCGCCCTTGTAGGGACCGATAGCGTTGTTATGCTGTACACGGTAACCCATATTGGTCTGGATATTACCCTTATCGTCCATCCAGTTTACACGGAACTGATAGATACGATCGGGAATGCAGAGGCGCTCAATGAGGTTTACCTTGTCAAATTCGGGGTGCTTGTTGTACTCCTCCTCGATGGTTGCGAGTACTTCTTCTACTGCCTGATGATACTCAGGTTCGTTGGGGAAGCGTCTTTTCAGATCTTCCAAGACAATCTTTGCATCCATAAAAACTAGTATTTAGATTTATTTAATGTTTGTTTTCATTGGCAAAGGTAACATTTTTCTGCATTCCGACCAAACATTAGAATCAAAAAGTTAGAATTAAAATCAATTACCAGACAAAAAGACACACTCTAACGCCATTTGTGCATATAATATAAGGATAAATGAAGGAAATTGAGAAAATAGATAATGATAGTAGAATGTACACATATAAAGAGGCACCTCCCCGGGTTTGGGAAGGTGCCAATACGATATTCGTTGACTTTGGCTACGTTCGGTCATGCTCAAGCAAGCTTGGCATGACACTCACTAACCGCCAAAG
>CALZKW010000207.1 GCA_945788095.1 uncultured Prevotellaceae bacterium
ATTTTTTGCGTAACATAACGTTACGTTACGAAATTACATCACATAGTGCATTTTTAGCGTAACATAACGTTACGTTACGAAATTACATCACATAGTGCATTTTTAGCGTAACATAACGTTACGTTACGAAATTACATCACATTCTCTACAAGGCCACCTTCATCATGTTGTAGGCCTACAACGACCATTGTCAGCACGGAAACATACTATTAACAAGAACGGGCAAGCGCTCGGCGACGAAGGAGACGCTTCGCGTGATCCTCATCGCTCACTACATCCGCTGTATCGACTTCCAGGCAAATCGCAGACCATTTAGTGGTCGCATGGTATATCGCCCCCTCTTTTACTTCTTTCCCCAAAAGGGCGAAACAAATTTGCCCCCACGATTTACCCATTGAGCCACAAGAAATGCGTACCTTTGCGGCAAATTTTGACAGATGATACAGGATTTAGTGAAACAACGACTGCTCCTGCAGCTCGAATACGACTACGAGAAGGAGCAGTTCAGACGACAGACCGAGTGTATGGGCGTGAGGCGCAAGGTGCGCCGCGGACTGTGCTGGTATCCCCTCGCTACGGGGCGCTCGTACTACAATTCTCTCAACCAGCTTGTGCTCGAGGTGCGACGTACTGAGGACACCGACGTGGAGCATCTCTTTGAGCCCGGCAAGCCCGTGTGCTTCTTCACCGAGGATGCCTCGCAGATGATTACCTATATGAAGTTTACCGCACAGGTGAGTTATGTGGAGGACGACCGTATGGTCATCGCCATGCCATCGGCCGACGCCATCATGCAGGTGGAGAATGCCGAGAGGGTGGGGGTGCAGCTCTATCTCGACGAGTACACATACCGCCTCATGTTTGATGCCCTCGAGCGCGTCATCAATGCCCGCAAGGGACGACTGGCCGAACTGCGCGACATGTTCCACCTCGACGCCCCCATCCACAAATATCAGTTTGCCCCCGTGCGTTTTCCCTGGCTCAATCCGAGTCAGGAGCAGGCCGTCAACGAGGTGCTTTGGGCCAAGGATGTGGCCATCGTACACGGACCTCCGGGCACCGGCAAGACCACCACACTCGTGGAGGCTATCTACGAGACGCTCAACCGCGAGACGCAGGTGCTGGTGTGTGCGCAGAGCAATATGGCCGTGGACTGGATAAGCGAAAAACTGGCTGACCGTGGCGTCAACGTGTTGCGCATCGGCAATCCCTCACGCGTGACGGACCGCATGCTGGGCTGCACCTATGAGCGCCGCTTTGAGGCCCATCCCGACTACACGCAGCTGTGGGCCATTCGCCGCGAGATACGCCGTATGTACGACAACCCCTCGGGCAGCCGCGACAGCCGTCACCAGAAGATAGCCCGACTCAAGGAGCGCGCTGCGGAGATGGAATACCGCATCACGGACCAACTCTTTGCCGAGGCACGCGTCATAGCCTGCACACTGACCGGAGCCGCCCACCACCTGCTGCTGGGCAAGCGTTTCGGCACCCTCTTCATCGACGAGGCAGCACAGGCCCTCGAGGCAGCCTGCTGGATAGCCATACAGAAGGCTGACCGCGTCATCCTGGCCGGCGATCACCGACAGCTACCACCCACGCTCAAGTGCCCCGAGGCCATACGGGGCGGACTGGACAAGACGCTGATGGAACACATCGTGGAGCGCAAACCGAAGGCCGTGTCGCTGCTCAAGGTGCAGTACAGGATGTGCGACGACATCATGGCCTTCCCCAACGAGGAATTCTATGACGGTCAGCTCACCTCCGACCCCTCGGTGCGCTGCCGCAGCATACTCGACTGGGAGAATGCCATCGAATGGATTGACACTCCCGATGAGGCCGAGTATCAGGAGCAGCAGGCAGGCGACGGACTGAGTCGCATGAACCCCGCCGAGGCCCAGCTGACAATGCAGACCCTCAAGGACTACTTCACGAAGATAGGCAAGCATCGCATACTCGAGGAGCGCATCGATGTGGGCATCATCTCGCCCTATCGCGGACAGGTGCACCTGCTCCGACAACTCATGCGTCACGATGCTTTCTGGAAACCATACCGCTCGCTCATCAGTATCAACACCGTGGATGGCTTCCAGGGCCAGGAGCGCGACGTCATCGTTATCTCCATGGTGCGCTCCAATGATGAGGGACAGGTGGGTTTCCTGCGCGACCTCCGCCGCATGAATGTGGCTATCACCCGTGCCCGCATGAAACTCCTCCTCATCGGCCACAAGGCTACGCTCTGCAAGCATCCCTTCTATCGCAGACTGGCCGAGAGGGTGGGGGAGAGCGACGAAACGAACGGAAAATAGAAACAAAACGGGCATGCGCTCGGCATCCCGAAGGGTTACTATCGCGAGCAAGCTCGCTCTGTAGTGCCTTCCAGGCACAACGCTTCTCGGATCTCCTCTTTTTATTTATTTAAGTTTCGGGAGTTCCTAACTCACCATTTTGCATTTGTACAATTCGCATATATGAGCAAGCTCGTCAGGTTCGTTAACCACAGCTTCAAGGACTTCTTCGTCAGTAATGCTGAAGATTCTTGTGATAGCAGCAACCAGTTCCTTATGGTAAACATTGCACCTTCGGCATTATTTTTCTTGAAAAATGTGCTGATTGCTGATATAAATGTACTAACTTTGTGCATTGGCATGGGGTTTGAGACTCTTTTAGTTTGGTACCTTGAAGATACTCATTTTCTGCAATATGCGCAAGAAATCCTATGCCTTTTTTGTACCCTGATTTATAGTGCCAACTAACTTCCGACACTTAAAATAATAACTTTGTACAAAATATGCAATTATGGTAACAGGCGAGATAAAAAATAAAATTGACCAGATATGGGACACATTCTTTGTGGCTGGTATAACAAACCCTATCACAGTACTGGAGCAGATGACCTATATCTTCTTCATGAAGATGCTCGATGACAAGCAGCTTCAGGAAGAAGAGAATGCTCGCGACTGGGATAGTGAGGTACAGAACCCTACAT
>CALZKW010000208.1 GCA_945788095.1 uncultured Prevotellaceae bacterium
GCTTATGGATTTAGGGATGAAGAGTACTTCAAACTGCGGCTATATGCACTACACGGTTGCCGTATCACTCGAAATGTCGGATGAACCTTTATTTTTGCTTCTTGAGCCACTGCTCGCAGAGGGTGGGCCAGATGAGGCCGGCTCCCCTTCGCATACCATATCCGTGGCCACCCTGGGGCAGATAGTGGAGCTCGATGGGAGCGCCTGCCCTGCGCATGGCATCGGTGATGGTGAGCGATGATGGTCCGCTGTAGTGGATGTCGTCCTGAGTGCCGAATACGAAGAGGGGAGGGGTCTGTGGCGTAACGGTGAGTTCGGGTGTCAGCGTGCCTCCTTTTCCCTCGTCGAGATAGGCGGGATAGATGAGTATGCCGAAGTCCGGTCGGCACGACAGCGTGTCAATCTTGTCCTGGGGAGTGTAGAGTGGCTCACTCCATCGCGTGGAGGCCCTGCACGCCAGACTGGCACCTGCTGAGAATCCGATGATGCCTACCTTCTGGGCTCCCTCTGCACGGGCTGTGCGTATGGCTCGCTGGGCATCCTGGAGAGCTCCCATTCGGTTGTTGGGTATGCGGTAGGCCAACACGTAGGCGGTGTATCCCCGGGCAGCCAACCACTGGGCTATCTCCTGTCCCTCCTTCTCGTAGGCCAGGATGGCATAGGCGCCTCCGGGGCATACGATGACGGCATCACCATTGGCGGTGCCTGCAATGGGGTGGAAGACCTCGAGCGTGGGATTGCTCACTTCGGTGAATCGGTTGCCATCATCCTTACGTTCATTCCATACCACGGCTTTCTTCTTGCTCCCGTCAGGCAGCTTTTTGGGCCATACGTCCTGTGTGGGGCAGAGATACTGTGCATGTGACGCCATGGCGATGAGGGTGAGAGCGATGGTTGTGACTATCTTCTTCATGGTAGGGGGTATTGGTGGTGCTACAGGTGCACGGTCTTGTTCATCAGATAGTGGTCGAGGATTACCATGGCAGCCATGGCCTCCACTACGGGCACTGCGCGTGGCAGCACACAGGCATCGTGGCGACCTCGGGCCGTAAGGGTGGTGGGCTGCCCGTCGAGGGTAACAGTGGGCTGCTCCATGAGCAGTGTGGCTACGGGTTTGAAGGCTACTCGGAAGTAGATGTCCTGTCCGTTAGAGATGCCTCCCTGTATACCTCCTGAGCGGTTTGTCTGCGTGGTGATGCCCTTACGGCTATGACTGCAGATGGTGTCCTCACTGCTTGTTTCTGGGACGAAGATGTCGTTTTGCTCACTGCCTCGCTGGGTCACACCAGCAAAGCCCTGACCGTATTCAAAGCCCTTGACGGCATTGATGCTTAGCATGGCTGCGCCCAGGGCGGCATGCAGCTTGCCGAAAGCGGGAGATCCGAGGCCCACGGGGCAACCCTTGATGACGCAGGCTATGACACCGCCGATGGTGTCACCCTCGCCCTTGACCTGGGTGATGAGCTGAGCCATCGTGTCGGCAGTAGCAGGGTCGGGACAGCGTACAGCATTGCGCTCTCTCTCCTCGAGGTCGTAGTCCTGGTAGGTGCCTGGCAGCATGATATGGCCCACCTGCTGTGTGTAGGCCTCCACGGTGATGCCCAACTGACGGAGAGCCAGTTTGGCCAGTGCGCCTCCTACGCATCGGCTGATGGTCTCGCGGGCTGATGAGCGTCCTCCTCCGCGGTGATCTCTGATGCCGTACTTCTGGGTGTAGGTATAGTCGGCATGCGAGGGGCGGTAGAGTTGTCGCATGTTGTCGTAGTCGTTGGAGTGCTGATTGGTGTTGCGCACGATGAATCCGATGGGACATCCCGTGGTGCGTCCTTCAAACAAACCACTCAGGAGTTCCACCTCGTCGGCTTCCTTGCGTGCTGTCACCAGTCGGCTCTGACCGGGGCGGCGTCGGTTGAGCTCTGCCTGTATGAAGTCCATGTCGACCTCTATACCTGCTGGCATGCCGTCGATGACGCCTCCCACTGCTGCTCCGTGACTTTCGCCATAAGTGGTCAGTCTGAATATATTGCCTGTGGAGTTCATTGTTTCAGCTTTCTTGTTTATGGTTTTTAAGGGTTCAAGAGGGGAGTAAAAGGGGAGTAAAAGGGACGATACCTTTGCTGCGTGCCGCGTACAAGCGTGACGTCCCTATAACTTCCCTATAACTCCCCTTTAACTCCCTTTTTCTTCCCTTCATTAGTGGCAGCATCCACCGCAGTCACCTCCAGAGCAGTCGCTGCCTGAGCAACCACCACCGCAGTTGCCGCAGCCGCCTCCGGTGAGAGCCTTGACCATCTGCTCTATCTCCTGGTTGGTAGCCTCGCGGTTTTCGAGAATTTCACCCTCGAAGGTGAGTTCCTTGCCAGCCAGGGGGTGGTTGAGGTCCACGGTAATCTCGGTGTCGTTGATCTCGGTGATGGTGCCGTTGAAGCGCTCGCCGTCTGCATTCGTAAGGGGCACAACGGCACCCTCGTAGATGTAGTCGGAGTTGATCTTACCATCGATCTCGAATACGCTCTTGGGTAGGGTCTGAACGGCCTCGTTGACGTATGCACCATAGGCCTCCTCAACGCTGAGAGTAAACTTAAACTTCTCGCCCTTCTCCAGAGGACATACCTGTGCCTCGAATGCATCGAGTGTGAGGCCCATGCCGCTGATGAAGTTGAAGGGCATGCCCTCGTGGGTCTCCTCAATGAGTTCTACCTCGCCGCTGGTCTGCATGGGGGCATAGAGTTTGTAAGAAAGAGTGACGTACTTATTGGATGTTGCCATAGTCGTTAGTGTGTGTAATGATTTGAGTTATTTATATATTCTTGGCGGGCAAAGGTACGAAAAAAAGCGTGACTGCACACGCTTATTCTGTATTTTATTGGTATCTTTGCGCCCAAAACTGCAAGAATTCAACTTTCGCAAGTTATAACTTGCTCAGTTTCATAGATTATAGGTGTTTA
>CALZKW010000209.1 GCA_945788095.1 uncultured Prevotellaceae bacterium
ACGAAATTTGCATTGCTTATGTCAACTTATGGTCAGCTATACTCATATCACTTCATACCATCGTGTGATTAATGTTTTTTCCGTTCGTTCCGTTGTTAAACCATCCCCGCATCTCCCCGATAAAGACCAATTTACAAGAACCGGGTTTTACCGGTGACCCGTTTTTATTCCTATTTCTTCTTCCTTTCGTTCCGTTGTTATCACCAATCTCTTCTTCCATAAGTTCTTATTTTCCAAAGATTTGTGATACTTCACCCAAAAAGGCCAAGAAAAATGAAGCGTATCCTTCTATCCCTCCTGCCACTCGCAGCATCGGCCCATCAGCGACCCAACATAATATGGCTCATGGCCGACGACCTCGGCTATGGCGACCTCTCGTGCTACGGAGCCACCCGCATACAGACACCCCACATCGACCGTGTGGCCGCTGAGGGACTGCGATTCACCGATATGCATGCCTGTGCCAGCACCAGCACACCGAGCCGCTATGGCATACTCACCGGCGAATATCCCTTCTGCCATCCTGGCACCGACGTCGCTGCCGGCAATGCTGCATCCATCATCTCTCCTGAGCAGGTCACCATCGCCGATGTCCTCCGTGGTGCGGGCTATCACACCGGGGCCATCGGCAAGTGGCACCTCGGACTCGGTAGCCGCACAGGATACCAGGATTGGAACGGACGAATAGACATCGCTCCCGACAGTCTGGGCTTCGACTACAGCTACATCATGGCCGCCACCAGCGACCGCGTCCCCTGTGTTTTCATCGAGCAGGGACGCATAGCCAACTACGACCCCTCTGCCCCCGTCGAGGTCAGTTATCAGCACAACTTCGAGGGCGAGCCCACGGGCCGCACCCATCCCCATCTGCTCACCAAACTGCGCCCCAGCCATGGCCACGACATGAGCATCGTCAATGGCATCAGCCGCATTGGCTATATGCGCGGTGGAGGCAAAGCCTTGTGGCGCGACGAGGACATCGCCGACAGTATTACGGCTCATGCCATACGCTATATCGAGACCTGCAGTCAGAGCCAGGCCCCCTTCTTCCTCTATCTCTGCACCAACGACATCCACGTACCACGCATGCCCCACGAGCGCTACCGCGGCAAGAGCGTCATGGGCCTACGTGGCGAGGCCATCCTCTCACTCGACGAGACAGTGAGACAGATCACCGCAGCCCTCGACCGTCTCTCTCTTGCCCACAATACACTCCTCATTATCACGAGCGACAACGGACCCGTGCTCGATGACGGCTACGACGACCAGGCTGAGACCCTCGCCGGCGACCATCAACCAGGCGGTCATTGGCGTGGGGGCAAATACAGCGCCTACGAGGCAGGCAGTGTCGTGCCCTTCATCGTGCGATGGCCCGCCCGTGCCAAGAGTGGTGTGAGCCATGCCCTTGTCAGCCAGGTGGATGCCTTCCGTACCCTTGCCGCCATAGCCGGAGCCCAGGTGCCCCAAGGGGCAGCCCCTCATAGCCTCGATATGCACGCTACATGGACAGGCCGCTCGCGCCAATCCCGCCCCTATGCCGTCAAGATGGCTCAGGACCACACCCTCGTGCTCCGCACCACGGACTGGAAGTACATCTCACCCTCCAGCGGTCCTGTCATCATCCCTTGGGGCCCCAAGATAGAGACCGGCTATCGTCCCCATCCCCAGCTCTTCCGCATCCGTACCGCAGATCCCCACGAAGACCACGACCTGGCCCCCGCCCATCCCAAGCAGGTGCGTCGCTTCCAGACCATCCTCGACGGACTGACTGAGAAGAAACAGGACAGTATAAAGCAGTAACATCATGTGTCGTAAAAACTCTTAGAACTATTCAAGTATTATCATGGCGAGGATCCTATCCGGACGGATGCAGCGAGATGTCCAAACTCTGGTGGGATGGAGAGAAGAATCTCGCAGAAATGTGCAAGCATGACACAGAGTATTTCGACAGGCTTGTGAAATCGTTGGATAAGGCTCTCAAGGATGGACACCTGTCTGGACGACTTGTAGACACACGTATCGATAAAGACGTTCGAGTCATCATTTTCTACTTAGACCTTTGGCACGGCAAGCACTTCCCTTTTGAGTCGTTAGACCTAATAAACGAGTATTAAAAGCAAAGCGCAGGAACTTTGGTATTCCTGCGCTTCTTGTATCTGAGGGCCTTAATCCAACCTTATACAATGGCAACTATATACAAAATGGCACACTTGTGTTTGTTAGAAACAAGAACGGGCATGAATTACACCAATTTTTGGAGGCAATATACAGTAAGCCCCCGAAATGACCTGCGACTTGCCCGGAAGGCAATACAGCGAACGTAGTGAGCGACGAGGACCACGCGAAGCGCTTGGCTTGTCCAAGAACCGGGGGCATCGCCCCCGGAGAGGATGCGCCCACGTAGCTGTAGTGACCTCGCCAAGTTGTGCAAGCAAGCTTGGCATCACCTTGCGAGACATGCATAGATAGCAATATGCTGTGTGTTGCCGAGCTTGCTTACGCAACTCGGCGAGGTCACCATCGATGGTAGTCGTTGCTCCTAACCCAGGGCGTTCTTAGACCCGCTTCGCTCGCTAAGCGTCACTCTTCGAGATGCCGAGCGGGGGCGTGTCGCGGCTTTTATCCTTTATTTATTAGCCCCTATTTTTATCGTCTCCCTCAAATCCGCAACCGACCTCATAAGATGACACAGAGGTCAAAAAGGTAGCGACACTGTGGCAAAAGAGGG
>CALZKW010000210.1 GCA_945788095.1 uncultured Prevotellaceae bacterium
TATATCACATCTCCTGTTATATCTTTATATATTTTTATTTATTGATATTTTCCCCGGACAGTAATAATATTACATATTGTTGCCAAAGCAAATGCGGCCACGCCCCGGTGTTGGGGTGTGGCCGCTGTGATGTGTTAGAGGGTTGGAGGTGTGATTACCACTCCTGGTCCCATACGTTGATCGAGGTCTTCTCCTCGTTGGTGAGCTGCTGGAAATCGTCCTTGTTTTCAGAGGTAATCAGCTCATTCCTAAGCGAAAGAGCCATCATGTTGGCAACGCTTACGTTGTAAGCAATTGTCATAGGTGCGATATATGTCTTTTTCATTGTCTTTACTGTTTTTGAGAATTAGAATACAACTTTCTTACCATTCACGATGTAGATACCCTTAACGGCCTTCTCTACGCGGCGACCCTGGAGGTCGTAGATAGCGCCATTCTCCTGAGCACCCATTACATTCTCGATAGCGGTCTCGATGCCAGAACCCTCGAAGTAGAATGCCTTAACAGGAGTATCTTCATCTTCAACGGTGAGGTAGCACTTGTACTGAGCGCATATGTAGTTAGCACCTTCAGCCACCTGATAGAAACCGAGTCGTTCGTCCTTCTTGGCGAGGATGTAGCTCTCAGGGGGAACCGCTACACCATCCTCGGTGAGAACACCTGTGAGGAGACCTATCTTGTGAGTAGCGCGGCTGCCCTTGTCCCAACCGATGATGGTGAACTTGCTGCCTGAAGGTGCAGATACGATGTAGGGAGTATTTTGTGTGAAAGCACCGGTTGACTCAGCGAGGTTGAGGGTATTGTCGCCTGAAACCCCTGCGCAGGTGTACTTGGTCAAGCCATCTACAGCTGATGAGGGGCAGGGGAGGATAAGAGTACCATACTCAGCACCCATGGTGAACTGTACGTTGGCAAGAGCACCATATTTTTTTACCTGGTCGAGGTACGTCTTAATCTTGGTACCATTCTCGCTCGCAATAAAGGTGTTCATGTCTTCAACATTATCTTCAGAAATTGCGTTGGCAGCATCAATAGCAGTATTGATATCCACAGGATTAGCGAACTCAGAGGGACCCTGTACGGTAGAACCTTCGAGGATATTGAACTTAGGAGCGTTCTTGTAAGGAGCGAACAAAATATCTTTTACATAGTCTTTGTATGATGAAACAACCTCACTAACCTTAATAGAAGAACCGTTGTCATTTTCGGTCCACTGCTTTACCACATCGCCTTGACCATTCAGCCATCTTGTGTTGTTCTTGAGGCAGAACCAAGGAGCACCTGCCTGGCTTGTTGTCAGCACGTATTCAACGCCATTTGCCACATCTACAAGCTGAGCGGCGTCGCCGTTGGTACCGGTTGACTGCACGGCCGTGCCATTCTTAGCAATCAACTTAACGCCAAATGCGTCACCTACGAAGCCCCACTGAAACTTGTCCCACTCTGCTTCGGTGAGAGTAGCATTTGCCCATGCAATACTGGTACCATCTTCCTTGAGATATTTGGTACTATTAGGATTGGCATGCATCTGCAAATTATACCAAGTAGTGATAGAACCAGCGTCTGCAAAAGTCTGGAAGGGGAGCTCACCCTGAGTACAATCGATAGTCTTAGTAACGACACCGTCTACAGCCTGGTTCATATCAATAGTTCCTTCGGGCTTTGTTGCAGTAACACAATAGGGCAAGACAAGCTCAGGATACTCACCGCCATGAACACCTAATGAGGTTGAAGTACCGCGATCTTTGCCATTCAACCTATAAACGTAAGCGACTGTAAGGCACTCGGTTACATCGGTAATAATAATCTTGTTTCCATCGTCTACTGTGTCCCAACCACTAATAACAGTCTGTTTGTCACCACCAATATTCATATGGTAACCGGCGCCAAACGAAAAGAAGAATGTTCCATCATCATTCTTGGTGATTGTCACTGCATCTGCTGCTGCTTTTGTATCAACCACGTTTTTGTCCTTTTTAACATACTTCTGTGCACCTACGTTATAGAGGTAGTAAGTGCCATCACCATTAGCTTCAAGTTTGAACTGAGCGGCTTTGTTAACATAAGTGTTTGTAACACCCAAACCAGCGTCATTTGAACTTTTGAAAGTAGAGCTTACAACCCAACCGCCACGCTTAGCAGTCCAAAGCGTGTACTTGTTGTTGTCATTCAGCTGATTCAGATCTGTGACAACAGACTGTGCCATAGCACCCACCGAGGCGATGAGTGCGAGCATAAAAAGATAAAATTTTCTCATGTGTTAATAAAAATATAAGTTAAACAAATTGTTTTGAATGTCATTTGTTGATAACCTGCACATGCCATGGCCCCGGGGTTGGCGGGGAATAGTGTGCCGCATGAATATAAGGTTAGGTGTGTCTGCAGCGTAGCAATACGAGAGCATGGTTAAGATTTAGCCTATCCAATTATATCCGTTCTGCGCGACAAATTTAAGACTATTTAGATATAAGTACCAAATATTTGCTCAATTATTTGCTCTTTTTTGTTGCAAATATGCCAAATAACATATTATTAACCAACAATGTAGACAGAAAGCGGATAGTGTTAGTTTACACTATTTTAGAAAAATCGCCTGGAGGGCGATATTTCTATAACCGGGGGTGCCGAACGTAGTGGCACCCTCGGACAAGCAAACACAACACATGCGCCTGGAGGGCGCTACCTCGATGTTCACACGTCGCTACATCCCAAGGT
>CALZKW010000211.1 GCA_945788095.1 uncultured Prevotellaceae bacterium
ATTAATGCTTTCTGAATTTGCTGCAAAGTTACACGTTTTCCATTGGAATTCCAATGTTGATTTTGGAAAATTCCAACATTTTAATGTTTTGTTTGGCAATTGCAAGATAATAGCGCTTTTAGATTCCAAAAACAGGGCAATTGGCAACCTGTTAGTCTATGTATTCCAGTAAAGCAGACCGCATATACTTGCCCAAAGTTTGTCAACCATTGTAAACCTATGTCATCCCGGGTAAACTGACTTCACAAAGTGACAAAAATAATGCTCCGAAGATTCTCCGCGGTAGAAATACGATGCAAAATTAGGCGGAAAATTCGGATATATTAGGAGCCCCCTTCAGGGGCATTGGCTATAAGAAACCTATTACCATCGAGTTATATGTTAACCTATAATTTTTCCCGGACACCAATAACTTCATCTGCAATAGAAGATATATTTGTCGGGCAAAGTAAGTATATCTTCTCTGAGAAAGGGTTCATCCGACATTTCGAGTGATACGGCAATCGTGTAGTGCATATAGCCGCAGTTTGAAGTACTCTTCATCCCTAAATCCATAAGCATTGCGTTTCATCTTCTGTATGTTTGTTTGTGCTTATGGCAATCCGAACCATCGGAAAAGCAGAGCGGAGAGTATATGATATGCATACTTACCCAATATGCATTTCTGCTGGTGTGTTTTTGAGTAACAATTGTGGTGCCTTATGGGGTGATATTTAAGACTTATTAAGTATTGCGGTAACAAAATGATGCTTGTTTTAGTGGAAAATCTGACGTTTTTGCGGTAGTTTGTGAAAAAAAGTATATCTTTGCCCCATTAAACGCATAAAATTGCATTTTTAAGGATAAAAAGAATACGCTATAACATAATGAAAACATCAAAGGTAGAGGTCGTGAATGCTACCGATGAGCATGTGAAGTATGCTCAGGACATTTGCGATTTGATTTATGAATCGGCTTTGCAGCGCGGCACAGGTATCGCGAAGCGCTCGCCCGACTACATTGCCCAGAAGATGACCAGCGGCAAGGCTGTGGTGGCACTCGATGGCGACAAAGTGGTCGGATTCAGTTACATCGAGAGTTGGGGACATGGCGACTATGTGGCCACCTCCGGACTCATTGTTTCACCCGACTATCGCCACCAGGGACTTGCGGCACGCATCAAGCAGAAAACGTTCGAACTGGCACGCGACCACTTCCCCTATGCCAAGATATTCAGTATCACCACGTCGCTCCCCGTCATGAAGCTCAACACCCAGATGGGCTACAAGCCAGTGACCTTCTCGGAGCTGACACAGGACAATGAGTTCTGGGAGGGATGCCAGGGATGTATCAACTACGATGTGCTGCAGCGCAACAATCGTGTGAGATGTATCTGCACCGGTATGCTCTTTGACCCCAAGGACGCACCCAAGAAGCAGGGTAAACTGATGCCTGTATTGATGTATATTCAGAACAAACTCAAGAATCTATTCTCGGTAAAGTAAGTTTTAGGTCGCTACACTCTTGAGGTTTTAGAACCTACAAATCCAAAACCCATAACCAAAACCTACAACCTACAACCTATTAACCTAACAATATTATGGGAAAGAAGAAAGTAGTCGTAGCCTTTAGTGGAGGTCTCGACACCAGCTATAATGTGATGTATCTCACCAAGGAGATGGGATACGAAGTGTATGCAGCATGTGCCAACACCGGCGGTTTCTCTGAGGAGCAGCTGAAGCAGAACGAGGAGAATGCCTACAAACTCGGTGCTGTCAAGTATGTCACTCTTGACGTCACCAAGGAGTACTATGAGAAGAGCTTGAAGTACATGGTGTATGGCAATGTGCTCCGTAACAACTGCTACCCCATCTCAGTCAGTTCGGAGCGTATCTTCCAGGCACTGGCCATCGCACGTTATGCCCGCGAGATTGGTGCCGACGCCATCGCTCATGGTAGCACCGGTGCCGGCAACGACCAGATCCGCTTTGATATGACCTTCCTCGTGAAGGCCCCCGGCATCGAGATTATCACGCTGACTCGCGACCGCAACCTCTCGCGTCAGGAGGAGGTGGACTATCTCAATGCTAATGGCTATTTTGCCGACTTCACCAAGCTCAAGTACTCATACAATGTGGGTATCTGGGGCACCTCAATCTGTGGCGGCGAGATACTCGACTCGACCCAGGGACTGCCCGAGTCGGCCTACCTGAAGCACGTTACCAAGGAGGGGCCCGAACTGCTCAAACTGGGTTTTGAGAAGGGTGAACTCTGCAGCGTCAATGGTGTGCACTACGACGACAAGATCAAGGCCATCCAGGCTGTAGAGGAGATAGGTGCACAGTATGGCATCGGTCGTGACTGCCACGTGGGCGACACCATCATCGGCATCAAGGGGCGTGTAGGCTTTGAGGCCGCTGCCCCCATGCTCATCATAGGCGCACATCGCTTCCTCGAGAAGTACACCCTCTCGAAGTGGCAGCAGTACTGGAAGGACCAGGTGAGCAACTGGTATGGCATGTTCCTCCACGAGAGCCAGTACCTGGAGCCCGTGATGCCCGATATCGAGGCCATGCTCGAGAGCAGCCAGCGTCACGTCACTGGTGAGGTGACCCTCGAGTTGCGTCCTCTCGGTTTCCAGACCGTGGGTGTCGACTCTCCCAACGACCTGGTGAAGAACAAGCTCGGTGAGTATGGTGAGACGGCCAAGGC
>CALZKW010000212.1 GCA_945788095.1 uncultured Prevotellaceae bacterium
TTTCTTCGTTTTATGCCATTTATCTTATTCTATCACTCGAAATGTTGGATGAACCCTTTAACTCCCCTTTATAGCTTTTTCCCACCCCTCACAGCCCTTAGCAGGCGTATCGTCCCTATAACTTCCTTATAACTTCCTTCTCACTTCTTCCAAAAACCTCACTTCTTCCCCAAAAAGAACTCATACACCGCATATATCCCATTCTGGGCGGCCTGGCTGAGGTCCTCGAGGGCAGCCTGGCGCTGGTTGTTGCGCAAGCGCACCAGTCCGCGGTTGTAGTAGGCGCTGGGCAGGTGGGTGTCGAGGCGGAGAGCCTCGCTGAGGTAGTGGTCGGCCTGGTCGTAGTCGTGGAGCAGGGCATAGACGGTGCCCAGGTTGTAGTGGGCGTAGGGGAACTGTGGCTCTACGCTGATGGCCCTCTTGAGGTCGTCGATGATGTGGCCATAGGCTATGCGCTGCTCGCTGGAGGGCAGCTGCTCGGCCGACTGTCCGCCATGCGACGAGAGCATGAGGGCATTGCGGGCCTGGGCACGCAGGAAGTAGGCCAGATAGTTGAGACTGTCGAGCGCTATGCTCGTGTCGAGATCCGCTATGCAATGCTCGAAGTCGAGCGTGTGGTAGTAGTCGGTGGCCCGACGCAGGTGGAGCAGGGCATAGTGGGGCATCTGCTCGATGCGCTCGCTCAGCAGCCGTATGTCGGTCTGGTGGAGGTGGATGGCCTGCTCCGAGACGTAGCCCTCGCTGTTGGTCAGTTGCAGACGGCCCGCAAAGAGGCCCTGGCTGTTGAGCTCCTCGAGGGGGGCATAGTAGGCCTCGTAGGACGTGGTGAGCGAGGTGCTGGGGTAGAAATTGAGCGCATAGAGGGGCTGCAGGGTGGGGGCCTCGCCCCTGTCGGCCTTGGTGGCAAATTCGCCCCTCTCGTAATGGTCGGTGGTGTTGATGCCGAGTCGATGGTCGGCGATGAGCTGTGTGAGCGAGGCGAGACGCTCCGCGGGCGGGTTGGTGAGGCGGTAGCGTGAGAGCGTGGAGTCGGCCCGCTCGCCGAGCTGCTGCTCGAGCTGACACATCAGCAGGTTGTGCCACGACTGGTGGTCGTCGGCCCGGCGATCGACGATGGCTGCGTAGTCGGCCTCCGCCTCGGCATAGCGGCCCAGGTTGACACGGCAGATGGCCCGCAAGGGGAGCAGCTTGTCGATGTAGGGGTTGAGGCGCAGCGCCTCGGTGGCATCGCGGTCGGCCCCGGTGTAGTCGCCGAGGTAGAACTTAGCCATGGCGCGGTAGTAGTAGGGCTCGCCCAGGTAGGGCTTGGCCTCCACACACATGGTGAAGTAGCGCAGGGCCACGACATAGTCCTCATAGTAGAGGGCATTGCGCCCCATGGAGAGCACGCGGTCGGTGCGAATCTGGGCCCGGGAGGGGAGGAAGGGCAGGAGGGTCAAAACGACACAGAGGAACAGGCGGCACATGGTGCCCCCTGCTCCTCTGCTGGTGGTATGGTGCGAGCTGTTCACTCCCGGGATGGTGTGATGATCAGCGTCTTACCTTGACCTTGTAGCTGCAGCTGAAACGGCCTTTGAGCAGGTCGTTGAGCTTGCTCTTGACGAGCTGACGGCGCAGACCGGTGAGGTGGTCGGTGAAGACCTGACCGTCGAGGTGGTCGAACTCATGCTGCATGACGCGAGCCAGGAATCCCTCCACCCACTCGTCGTGCTCCTGGAAGTTCTCGTCCAGGTAGCTGACGCGGATGCGTGTGGGGCGCTTCACCTTCTCGTGGATGCCGGGCAGCGAGAGGCAACCCTCCTCGGCCACGTCCTGGTTCTTGTCGTCGTACTCCTCGATGTAGGGGTTGATGCATACGCGGCGCAGTCCCTCATACTCGGGATAGTCCTCGCTGATGACGTCGAGGTCGATGACCACGAGGCGGATGGCCAGGCCCACCTGGGGGGCAGCCAGTCCGATGCCCTGGCTGTGGGCAAGTGTCTCCCACATGTTGGCAATGAGGGTCTGGAGTTCGGGATAGTTCTGGTCGATGTCCTCGGCCTCCTTGCGGAGCACGGGCTGACCGTAGGTATAAATAGGTAGTATCATGATGTGTCGTCGTAAATGGTTATTGGGTATGTTGCGGTAGGGCTGCGGACCTATCGTCGGCTCTCCATCCATCCTTGCAGGATGATGCAGGCCGAGATCTCGTCCACGAGGGCCTTGTTTTGCCTGTCCTTCTTCTTGAGGCCTCCCATGAGCATGGCTTGGTGGGCCAGTACGCTGGTGTATCGCTCGTCGTACCACTCGACGGGGATGTCGGGGTAGGCCTTCTTGAGCTGCCCCACAAAGCTCCGCACGCGTGGCAGGTTGTCGCTGTCGCGCCCGTTGGTCTGCTTGGGCAGACCCACTACGAAGCGCTCCACGGGCTCCTTGGCGGTATACTGTCTGAGGTAGTCCATCAGCGCCTTGGTCTCCACGGTGGTGAGCCCGTTGGCGATGATTTGCAGACTGTCGGTCACGGCCAATCCCGTGCGCCGCTGTCCGTAGTCGATGGCAAGCACTCTGCTCATAGTCTGGATGTCCTTTATTTCTATTATTACTGTCCGGGGAAATCAAGACCCTGTAAGGGTCGCTATAGATTAGCGT
>CALZKW010000213.1 GCA_945788095.1 uncultured Prevotellaceae bacterium
TTTTGCTGCGTTGCACCCTCTTTTGCCACAGTGTCGCTACCTTTTTGACCTCTGCGTCATCTTATGAGGGCGGTTGCGGATTTGAGGGTAATTGCAATCTTCGTGAGGCAGCTTTTCCATTTTCAGAAGAGCCTTGCTCAAGTATGGAATAGCCTCCTCGTATCTGCCTATTACTTCCCCACAAATTCCTTATAACTTCCTTTTTACTTCTCTATAACTTCCTTATTACTTCTAAAAAAGCTACTACCCGTCGCACCTTGTCTGCCACTGCCGCCTTCTGGTCGCGGTCCAAGGCTGTGAGGTGGAGTGTATATTCCAGGGCATCGCCTGTCTCCGTCCACGTGCAACTCATCATGGGCATCTCGCGCAGCGTGGCTATAACATCAGCGGGGATGGAGTCGGGAGTAGCAAAAAAATCCATGACATCGGGCACCTTCACCCCTACCCTATCTGTGGGTCTCCATTCCGCGTCATAGAAGGACACATCACTCTCTGCACCATCGGCCACATAGGTGCGCACCAGGCCGATGACCTCCGTGCTGTCGTTCATCTGCAGCATACGCATCTCCATCTGAGAACAGGGCGAGAGTGTGACACACAAATTCCTATCTGTCAACTTCGTAAGCACAGATACATCATCAAAGGCATTCTTCACCTTCGCCTCCATGCCATTGTCATAGAAGTCTATCATATCAAGGCGATTGTTGGTCGAGAGCACCGTCAGCAGACTATCGGGCATACTGACAAAGGCATCACGCATCGTGAGTCGCTGTGCAAACAACAGCGAGGACATCGCACACAAAAGTATTGATACTATATATCTCATCGCGAACCGAAATAAAGGAATAACATACCCACGAGGACAAGCAGCAAATCTACCAACTTGCTCCTCAGATTCTTCTCTCTCAGCACCAAGGCTCCTATCAGGAAACTCACCAGCACACTGCTCCTTCGGGCCAGACTCACCACACTCACCATAGCCCCAGGCAGGCTCAGGGCATAGAAGTAGACGAAGTCGGCTATCGACAGAAAGACGCTGATGCAGACTATCGACCAGCGCCACTCGAAGCGCGTGGTACGCTCACGGGCCGGCCACCAGATGATGGCGAGCATCAGCAGCATCAGACCGCACTGGTAGAAGTTGTAGTAGCTCTGCACCACCATTCTGTCCAGTCCGATACCACCATTCTCTACAGGAGCCAGTAGGTACTTGTCGTACAGACCACTCACCGCACCGAGCAGCGCACCACCTGCCACACACAGCATCCACTTGTTGTGACGAAAGTCGATGCCTTCCTTCTTGCCGCTGCGGTTGAGCAGATACAGACTCACCAGCGTGCACACCACGCCCATCCATTGCAGGGCATTCAGCTGCTCGCCATACACCAGGATGGCACCCAGCAGCACCAGCACCGGGCGCGTGGCATTGATGGGCCCCACCAGTGTCAGCGGCAGATGCTTCATGCCAAAGTAGGCACAGAGCCAACTCGAGAGCACGATGAAGGCCTTGATGATAATGTAGCGCTGCGTGGCCCACTCCACGGGGGGGATATACAGCACCTCGCCCGCATGCAGCCACCCCATCGAGGAGCCCACCACAAGAGGCAGAAACAGCAGGCTGCAGAGGAGCGTATTGAGAAACAGGACGGGAATAACGGCATTCCCCCTGAGCGACTGCTTCTTAGACACATCATAGAGGCCGAGCAGCGCAGCACTGACAAAACCAAGTATCAACCACATAGACTACCCTCCGGATAAGTGACATCTACCAGAAACAGCGCATGTCCGGGCACACTGTCGCCTGCCGAACAGCGATTCTTCGCGCGAATAATCTCGCAGAAGTCCTCCACAGTCAGTTTTCCGCGGCCCACCTCGAGCAGAGTGCCCACGATGGCGCGCACCATATTGCGCAGGAAGCGATTGGCCGACACCGTGAAGCGCCATTCACCGGGAGCTACCTCTTCCCACACAGCGCGTGTCACCTGGCAGAGGTTGGTCTTCGTATCGGTATTCACCTTGCTGAAACTCGTGAAGTCCTCAAACTCCATCAGTCTGGCCGCAGCCTCGTTCATCTTCGCGAAGTCCACCTCGCCATACAGTTTATAGCTGTAGTGGCGCAGGAAGGGCGACTTTGCAAGATGCACGAAGTAGTGGTACGTGCGACTTGTGGCCGAGAAGCGGGCATGCAACTCACCATCCACCTCACACACTCTCTGCACCGCAATGTCGGAAGGCAGTATCTTGTTGAGTTTATACACCAGCTGTGGCCCGTCTATCTGGACACCATGATCGAAGTGGGCATACATCACCCGGGCATGCACCCCCGTATCGGTCCTACCCGCCCCCACCACATTGACATCCTGGCGCAGCAGTGTGGAGAGCGCCTTCTGCAGCACCTCCTGCACACTCACGCTGTGCGGCTGTATCTGCCACCCATGATAGTGAGTACCATCATAAGAGAACTGTATAAAATATCGCATCGTTGTCGTAATTTTCTGCAAAGATACTGCTTTTTAGGTTACCACCTCACAACCTCTTATGCGTTTGAGGACGTCAGTACAAAAAAAAGGTTCATCCGACATTTCGAGTGATAGAATAAGATAAATGGCATAAAAC
>CALZKW010000214.1 GCA_945788095.1 uncultured Prevotellaceae bacterium
TTTAGGAACTCGTATCCGAAGTGACATCTCAGACAGTCTCGCCTGTCGCAGTAGTTGCGCTTCAGCTGGATTAGGGCTTGACTGTCTGCTGCGCTCTTCACGCTCAGCCCACACTCCTGCCACTGGCGCAGTATGAAGTTTTTCTCTGCGGGCAGGCTCTCGAGCAGGTGGATAGCCCTGTCGCACAGTTCTTCCTTCCCGTTCTGCCGCCCATAGGCATAGAGCACGGGCACGGCGGTATTGATGATAAGCAGTTGTCGGGTGGCCTTGGTGAGACTCTTTCTGTTGGGCTTCGTTTCGAGGCCGAACAGATAGTGCGTCTGCCAGTAGGTGGTGGCTTGCATGTCGAGCACCTCGAGGAGGCGCTCTGCGGTGTCGGCTTCGAGCAGGGCGCTGAGGTTGCACCGCCCCTCGTGAAACATCCGGGCCAACTGCGAGAGACGGATGTGCGGGAAGTTTTGTGG
This sequence comes from uncultured Prevotellaceae bacterium, assembly GCA_945788095.1. Taxonomy (GTDB): domain Bacteria; phylum Bacteroidota; class Bacteroidia; order Bacteroidales; family Bacteroidaceae; genus Physcousia. Next base: position 465 of record CALZKW010000214.1, read on the forward strand.
CCGCATCCTCAGATACTTCCACAGTTGCCATGCCATGGGCTCGGCGAGCGAGAAGCGATGGCGCAGATACTGGTATTCGTCGGCAAGGCGGCGGAAGTAGGCATCGCCCCTGGCAGCCTCGCGGCACGACTGAGGCAGGGCCTCCACGGCCAGCAGTCCGGCTGTGCCAAGGAAGAGCGCCTCGACCTGCAACTCGTTGTCCCTCACCTTGGCGGCCTCATGTAGCGGCACGCGGCGCCCCCACTGCTCAAAGGCATCGCCGTTGACACCAAAGCCGAAGTTTCGCGCCAGGGTGATAAAGAAGGCGCGCTCCCAGTCGCCCCGATTGTCGTCGAGACGCTGCCTGACATTGCCCGACCTCTCCTCGAGCCTCTCCACGAGCAGACGGTCTATCCACCCGTGCGCCTTGATGGTGGGTATGCTGGCTATGATGGAGTGGCATCGCGGGTAGTCCATGGTGGTGAGCAGGTGTTCGTAGCCCTGGCGTATGCTCTCGGGTATCTTCACCTCGATCTGCGGCGGACATTTGTCGTCGGCTGTGATGACCTCACAGTCGGCCTTCTCCACCACGTGGAGCACCACGTTGTTGTAGGCCGGGTCTTTGTCGTGGCCGTGTGCGAACCAGTCAGAGGAGCGCAGGTGTATCTCCACGCTGCCCGCCCACATGGTGTCGTCGACAAGTATTTTGGCGTTGAAGAAGTCGGGCCCCGCATCCCTATTGAGCAGCCCCACGTCGACCACCTCGACTGTGCGGCCTGAGGTGGAGCGGAGCGGTCCGAGTGGCAGCATGCGGTGCTGCCAGGCATAGTGTAGCAGTTTCTCCATGTGTGTTGCTTTCGCAGGTTTTAGCATTTTAGGCTTTTAAGGGTAGAGAAGGGGAGTTAACTCGCTTCGCTCGTGGAGTTAAAAGGACGTCACCACACACAAAGGTATCGTCCCTGTAACTTCTCTATAACTTCTCTATAACTTCCCTATAACTTCTCTTATTTCTTAGCCGACCATGTGGTGGCCTTCTGACATTTGCCCAGGTAGTAGCGCTCCTCCTCGTCCAGGTTCTCCGAGTCCAGATACCACGGCAGGTGCTGTATGCTGTAGGGCTCCCCCATGCGGTATGCCTCGAGGGCGGCGCTTCGGCTCAGTCCCACGCGAGGGCGATAGAGGGCGAGGGTGGTGTCGATAGGGGCCCGATAGAGTAGCAGTCCGTCAGCCTCGTCGGTGTGCTCAAAGTAGCGGCTCTCGTAGGCCACCACCTCGTGGCGGTGTGCGTACCACGAGGGCAGGTCGCTGATGCGTATCGAGGGCCCTATCTTGAACGCCTTGGGTCGGCAGTCCTTCAGTATGTGCAGCATGCGCTCGATGATGTCGTCGGGACATTCGTCGGCGAGCCTCACGTCGGGGTCCGTATAGATATAGTAGTCGCCACAGAAGCGTCGGCGCGTGGGAGCATGCTTCCACAGCGCCTTGAAGCCATAGTTCTTGGGCAGGTGTACCACCTCGTAGGGGCACGTCTCATACCACTCCAGCAATGGAGGATAGGTGCTCTTGTTGTCCAGTATGACGATGCGGGTGTATCCGCGCTTGGTCAGCGAGTCGATCAGCTGGCGCAGCATCGAGAGTCGGTTATAGTTGTTGATGATGATGGGTATCTGGCGCGCATCAGCTATCTTCGAGGGCGACAGTCGCTCGCGGAGGTAGTAGTAGTGGCCACGTATGTGTGCCTTCGTATGTCTGAATAGTTCCATAGTGTGTAGCTATCTCTGTTCTTGCATGATAGCGCAAAGTTAGCACATAATTTTGAGAAAAGTCCACCAATGCAGCTGATATTCTCCCAAAAACCCGCTCACCGGGCATGGTTTAACAACGGAACGAACGGAAAACTATTAATCACACGAAGGCACGAAGTGATATGAGTATAGCTGACCATAAGTTGACATAAGCAATGCAAATTTCGTTGTCGATACAATCGCCTGGAGGGCGATATTTCTATAACCGGGGGTGCCGAACGTAGTGGCACCCTCGGACAAGCAAACACAACACATGCGCCTCATCTCATATATATCAGTTGCCCCATCTCATATATATCAGTTGCCCCATCT